>CANQSE010000133.1 GCA_947626405.1 uncultured Acetatifactor sp.
GACGGACGGCGATCTGACAGACATGATCCGGACGGACGACAGCATGGTATGCGCCGACCGAGAGGGCATCTATCCGCTGACCTACATGGTGGAGGACAGCGACGGCATTGAAACGCGGGACAGCGTCTTTGTCACGGTCGCGGATCCCGTAAGACTCCAGAAGATGATCGGGAGCCGCAGCATAAGCCGGGACAACGTGATCGCGGGGGCGATAAATCCCTATGACATGGGCGCGTCGCCGGAAGACGACATCGAGGGGACATTTGAGGACGCACGGCCCGCCCTCGTACAGCTTTATTACGAAGACAGCCGCGGCTACAGCGCCGGTTCAGGATTCATTGTGGAGATCACAAATGACAATGTATACATATGCAGCAACCGTCATGTGGTTGAGGTAAACGACGAATTGGACGTGTATTTTTTTGACGGCACAAGGGCGAATGGCAGGGTCATAGGATACAGTCAGGACTACGACGTGGGAGTGGCGGCCGTGGCGGTCAGGGACATTCCGGAGAACCTGCTTAAACAGCTTTTGACCGTACATATCGACGAGACGTACTGGAAAAGCCTTAGAGATCAGAGGATTGACGTAGGGCTCGAACGGCTCGACAGAGAGGGAGGGATCAGCCGGACCGAAGCGGGAACGCTTTTAAATGTGAAACAGTATTTTCCCTTCGACGAGGACAGCCCGCATACGGAGGTGACGTTTAAGCTCGAACACGGCGATTCGGGCTCCGCCGTTTTGGACGGGCACGGAAACCTGATCGGCATGGCGTTTGCATATTCGGTTTCCCCCAGACGGTATTGGTGCATACCTCTGGATGAAATTTTACGGTGTTACACAAGGATCACGGGGCGTGAAGTCTATGTTTATTAAAGGAAGCGGAGGAGAGGCAAATTATGTATAAGCTTATCGACGGAAAAAAGATTTCCCAGGAGATCAAGGATGAACTTAAGGAAAAGGCGGCAGCCATGAAACGGGAGGGAAAGGCGCGCGCGCTGGCGGTGATCCAGGTGGGAGACGATCCGGCCTCAAGCGTGTATGTCGGCAACAAAAAGAAAGCGTGCGACTATGTAGGGATCGAATCACAGACCTATAAGCTTAAGGAGGAAACCACGCAGGAGGAGCTTCTCGAACTTGTGGAAAAGCTGAACGCGGACGATGCTGTAGGAGGAATACTTGTGCAGCTTCCTCTGCCGTCCCACATAAACGAATACAAGGTTCTGACCGCCATCTCGCCTGATAAGGACGTGGACGGCTTCCATCCGGTAAATGTTGGAAATCTGAGCATCGGCAGACCCGGATTTGTCTCCTGCACGCCCGCCGGAGTCATACAGCTTTTAAAGCGTTCAGGAATCGAGATCGAGGGGAAGGAGTGCGTTATTATCGGCAGGAGCAATATTGTGGGAAAGCCCATGGCAATGCTTTTGCTGCGGGAAAATGCAACCGTGACGGTGTGCCACTCCAAAACTAAAAATCTGAAGGAAATAGCAAAGCGGGCCGACATACTGGTGGCCGCCGTTGGCAGGCCGAAGTTTGTCACCGCGGATTTTGTCAAGGAGGGAGCCGTGGTAATCGACGTCGGAATCAACAGAGATCAGAATAACAAACTGTGCGGAGACGTGGACTTTGACAGCGTGGCTGAGCATACAAGCGCAATCACGCCCGTCCCCGGAGGAGTGGGACCGATGACGGTCGCAATGCTGATGTACAATTGTGTGGAGGGATTTTGTATTTGATAAAAAACTTGCAATACAGAAATTCTGTGGTAGAATAGAAAAGACAATTGAATAATGAGAGATTTATTAATCGAAGAAAGAGGAGAAGAACTATGAAAAAGAAACTTTCCGGTTTATTTTTTACGGCGCTTCTGATGATGGCTGTACTGGGCGGGTGCTCAGACGGCACAGGGGAGTCTTCGGGGGATAAATCCTCTGTGGTAGTGGGAATACAACAGGATATCGACAGTCTTGACCCTCATTTGGCAACGGCGGCAGGAACCAAGGAAATCTTGTTCAACATTTTTGAAGGCTTGGTAAAGTCTGATGAAAATGGAAATCTGATCGGCGCGGTAGCCAGCGATTACCGGATCTCGGATGACGGATTGACATATACGTTCACTCTGAGAGACGGGGTCAAATTCCACAACGGAAACGTTGTGACGGCTGAGGACGTAAAATACTCTCTGGAGAGAGTGTCCGGACTGTTGGATGGAACGGCGCTGATCGCTACGCTTAGTCCCGACAAGGGAGGGATTACAAGCGTGGACATATTGAACGATAAGACGGTCCAGGTGACAGTGGGAAGCGCCAACGCGGAGCTGATTTACAGCTTTGTCGCAGCAATCATCCCCGCGGGAAGCGGAGAGGATGAGAGCGCCGATCCCATTGGAACGGGACCGTTTTCTTTTGTATCCTATACGCCTCAGGAGAGCATAGTCCTGAAGAAAAATCCCGATTACTGGCAGGAGGGGCTGCCCCGTCTCGATCAGGTAACGTTTAAGATTGTAAACAGTGCGGAGACGGCGCTTATGGAGCTTCAGGGAGGAACAATCGACATATATCCTTACCTTACCGACTCCCAGGCACAGGCCCTCTCGGACGGAAAGACCCACCAGGTGGCAGTGTCGCCTTCAAACGTTGTGCAGGCGCTGTTTCTGAATAATACGGTGGAGCCGCTCGACAACGTGCTGGTGAGAAAGGCCATACTGTATGCCCTCGACAAGAACGCCATAAACAAATATGTGGGTGGTGAAACAGGCTCGCTGATCGGCTCAGCAATGCTCCCCACGCTGTCGGATTACTATGTGGATCTTAACGATGTCTACGGAAACGAGGCAAACGTTGAGAAGGCAAAGGAGCTGCTTGCCCAGGCGGGGTATGAGAACGGATTTGACCTTGTGATCGACATACCCTCCAATTACGAGTTCCACATGCAGACGGGAGAGGTGGTTGCGGAGCAGTTAAAGGCCGTGGGTATCAACGCTTCAATACATGCCGTGGAATGGAATACCTGGCTCGAGGATATATATAACGGACGAAACTATGCCGCCACAATAAGCGGAGTCACCTGTGACCAGACGCCGGGCTATATGCTCAACAGATTTGAGAGCACCTCGTCAAAGAATTTCATCAACTATTCCAATCCGGAATATGACGAGATTTATCAAAAAGCCCAGAAGGCCCTCGATCTTAATGAGAAGGCGGATTACTACAAGCAGCTCCAGAAGCTCCTGACGGATGATGCCGCGACGGCGTTTATCATGGTGCCGGGCAACATGACGGCTATAAGCAACAGGCTTGACGGCTATAAGTTTTATCCAATCTACGTGCAGGACATGAGCACGGTATACGTTAAGTAATAATAAAAAGGTAAAGGAGGCGGACGCATGAGATATCTGGCAAAAAAGCTTATAACTCTCATTATGACATTGTTTCTTGTCTCGGCGGCCGCTTTCCTGGCCTTTCAGGTCATACCCGGGGATGTAGTCACCTCAATACTTGGAACGGAGGCCACACCCGAGATGGAGGAAAAGCTCAGGGAGGAGCTTGGCCTTAACAAGCCGCCGGTGGTTCGATATTTTGACTGGGTTGGCGACGTGCTCAGAGGAGATCTTGGCGTAAGCTACAGATACTCCAAAAATATGAATGAAATGCTTCCCGTGGCGGAATTAATAGGCGGTAAGCTGCCAGTAACTCTGTGGCTTGCGGCGCTGTCGCTTGTGCTTATCGTGGCTGTGTCGGTTCCGCTCGGCGTCTTCTGGGCCAAAAGCGGAAGCCGTGTTATGGACGCCGTGCTTGGAGTCGCAACGCAGACAGCCATGGCAGTCCCGTCTTTTTTTCTTGGGATCCTCGTCACATACCTGCTTGGCATTGTGCTGGGGCTTTTTGCACCCGGGGGATATGTAAGCTACAAAGAGGATTTCGGGGGTTTTTTAAGATATCTTTTCTTTCCGGCGCTTTCAGTCGCAATTCCGAAGATAGCCATGACGGCAAGATTTTTAAGAAATTCCATGCTGACGGAAATGAACGCCGATTACGTCAGGACAGCATATTCAAAAGGATGTACGAAACGGCGCGTTATGTACGGACATGTACTGCGAAATGCACTGATGCCCGTGGTAACCTTCCTGGGGATGATAATGGCCGAGATAGTTGCGGGGAGCATTGTCGTTGAGCAGGTGTTCGGCCTGCCCGGGATCGGGAGGCTTCTTATAAGCTCCATCAACAACAGGGATTTTCCCGTGGTGGAAATACTTATTCTCTACATAACTTTTGTCGTGATTTTTGTATATTTTTTTGTAGATATCCTTTACAGGATGATAGACCCGCGTATCAGCGAAAAATGATTTCAGGCCGACGTTTGCACGTGACAAAATAAGCCGCAGGAAAGGAAGGTCGTCTCGCCAATGCTCCTTGCTTCTCGCAGGAAGGTAAACAAATATTTTATCGCCGGCCTCATTATGACGGGCCTGGCCGTGTTCTGCGGGATTCTGGGATTTTTCTGGACCCCTTACGGTACGTCGGCCATGTCAGACGACAGATTCTGCGCCCCGTCGCCCGGCCATCTGTTTGGCACGGACAATTTCGGGCGCGATATTTTTTCCAGGGTCATGCAGGGAATGGGGACGACCATACTCGTAAGCGTCCTGGTGGTTATTTTCTCCGCCGCTGCAGGCATAATTCTCGGCGCACTGACAGGTTATTTCGGCGGCGTGCTGGATGAGATTGTTATGCGCGTAACCGACGCCGTAAACGGTTTTCCGAGCATACTGCTTGCTCTGGTTGCAGTCAGCGTTCTCGGACAGGGGAGGATTAACCTTATCCTGTCTCTCGGAGTCGTCTTTTCACCAAGTTATATACGTATCGTAAGAAGCGAATATCTGCGTCTGAGGGACGCGGATTACATAAAACGCGCAAGACTTATGGGAGTGGGAAAAATGAGGATTCTTTTTGTACATATTCTTCCCAATATTCTTCCAGTTTTTGGCGTGTCGGTTATGATCGGACTAAACAACGCCATCCTTGCGGAATCCGGAATGAGTTACCTCGGCATCGGAGTACAGCCTCCGGATGCCAGCCTGGGAAATATGCTCTCTGACGCACAGGGATTTCTGCAGATGGCCCCGTGGTACGCACTGGCGCCGGGGCTTTCCATCGTATGGCTCGTGCTGGGCTTTTCTCTGCTGAGCGAAGGGATAAGGAGGTTCGGGGAATGATAAGGATCGAAAATCTCTCCGTGGCCTTCGACGGTCCGGAGGTAGTAAAAAACGTGACTCTGGAATTAAAAGACGGAGAAATCCTGGGTCTGGTGGGGGAGTCAGGCTGCGGCAAATCCGTGACGGCGCTTACTTTGACGGGGCTTGCGCCCGACACGTCACGCGTTACGTCGGGACGGATACTTTTTGACGGCGTTACGCTCCTTGAGGCGGGCAAACCACGCGATAAGGCGCTGTACAGAAGCTATCTCGGAAGCAGGATGTCAATGATATTTCAGGAGCCCATGACGTCCTTAAATCCCACACAGAGAGTGGGGAGGCAGGTGGATGAGGTGCTTAAGCTCCACACAGGGCTCTCACGCGATCAGAGAAGAAAAAATATACTGGAAATGTTTGAAGCCGTGGGACTTGTTGATGCGGAAAGGATTTTTACAAGCTACCCTCATCAGCTCTCCGGCGGCCAGAGACAGAGAGTGATGATTGCCATGGCGGCTATTTTGAAGCCAAGGCTTCTGGTGGCGGATGAACCTACCACCGCCCTGGACGTTACGGTCCAGAACCAGATAACGGAGCTTCTGCGTGAGATAAACCGGACGCAGAAAAACGCCATGCTCTTTATCACCCACGATCTGAACCTGGCAAGGAGGATCTGCAGCAGGATAGCCGTGATGAAGGACGGCATCATTGTTGAACAGTCTGACACGGAAAAAATATTTGAAAACCCTGCGCATGAGTATACGAAAATGCTGATACGCGCCGTGCCCTCCCGTGTGAAAAAACAGCCAGGCTCTGTCACCGGCGCCGCAGGGGACAGCAAGGCAGGACCGGTCGTAAGGGTTGAGGACCTGTCAGTGTATTACAAAGACG
>CANQSE010000134.1 GCA_947626405.1 uncultured Acetatifactor sp.
GACGGGGCGACGCGAATCTCAAATTCGCGTCTGCCATCAGGGGAATTTGTGACGCTCCGGCACAAATTCCCGTGTGAAAAATCAGCACATCAGTGTGATTTTTCACACTAGCCTCCTTTTGCTCGTTCTTTTTTTATTATAACAAAAATCCGGCACCTTGTCCTTAAAAATCGCTGTTTTGTCCTTAAAAAATGCTGTTTGAGGTTGATTACATTATAATTTGTGTATATAATATGAAATACTAGCGAAGCGGCTGCTGACAAATCGGCAGATATTTAAGTCAAAGGAGAAAAGGCAATGAATGAGCTCATACAAAATATTATGGATACTGTGGATAAAAAAGGGGTACAGAGTGATTGCAAAAAAATATTAAAAAAGTGCAATTTACTGTTTTAGAAAATATTATTGTCGAATTAAAGGACATTTTATCACAGGAAAAGTGAATGAGCATGGGAATCCGTAAAAGCCCTTCATAAATCACTGTGTCTTGCGGAAATATTTTTCAGTTTTTCATGCTCCATCACCATTTTGCTGACCTTCCCTGAGAGCGCAAGCAGGCAGATCAGGTTTGGAACAGCCATCAGCCCGTTGCATATATCGGCGAGTGTCCAGACGGTTTTCAGCGAAAACATGCACCCCGCAAATGCAGTGAGCCCGTATACAAAACGATACCAGATATTGTAAGACGTTCTGCCCCGCATCAGAAATTCAAAGACCTTTTCTCCCTGATATGCCCAGCCGACAACGGTTGCGAAGGCAAACAGCGCGACGCAGGTGCTCACGAATGTGTCAGCGCCCTTACCGAAGGCTGTGCCGAACGCAGCAATAATGATTCCTGTTCCGGACAGGCCGCCGTTTATTACGGCTTCCGTTCCCATGACTCCGGAGCACGCAAGCGCAAGGCCGGTCACTGTACACATGACGGCAGTATCAAGGAAGACCCCCGTCATGCTTATGTATCCCTGGCGCACAGGGTCGTCGGTATCAGCCGCTGCGGATGTGATGCCGGAAGCCCCAAGCCCCGCTTCGTTTGAAAAAATCCCCCTTGCGACTCCCCAGCGCAGAGACTGAAAAGCCGTGACGGTAACGGAGCCGAACAGCCCTCCGCAGACGGCCCTCGGCGCAAACGCCCCGCCTATAATACCGACAACGGCTGACGGCAGATTTTCAATGTTTATCAGTATTACGGCAAGGCTTCCAAACATATATAAAAGTCCCATGGCGGGAACAAGTATCCTTGTAACTCTGGAGATGACGCCGATCCCTCCAAGCACCACAAGAATTGTCAGGATTGTGAGGACAAGTCCTGTTTTTGCCCTTGGCACGCCGAACGAATACCAGAAAGCGTCGGCAATTGAGTTTGACTGAGTCATATTTCCCATCCCTATTGATGAAAAAAGAGCCATCAGGGCGAACCAGTATCCCAGGAGCTTTCCGAAATGCCCGCGGAACGCTCTGACGCATGTGTACATAGGCCCTCCGACCCATTCTCCTCTTTCATTTTTTACGCGCCATGCCACCGACAGGGTGCTCTCGGCAAGCTTTGTCGCCAGACCGACGAAGCTTGTGACGATCATCCAGAACAAGGCGCCCGGACCGCCCAGAGTCATGGCTGTCGCCACTCCGAGAATGTTGCCGGTCCCTATTGTGATGGCAAGCTCTGTCATCAGAGCTGAAAAAGAGGAGATCCCGCCTCCTTCAGCCCCTTTTTCCGCGTTGCTGTAAACAGCGCAGCGCAGCGCGTATTTAAGATTTTTAAGGGGAAGGAAACGCATGCGAAGCATGAGGAAAATGCCTGTTCCAAGCAAAAGGGCCAGCATCCACGGACCCCACACCAGATCGTCCGCTGTCTCCAGCAAGGTTTTAACGCTCAAAATCAAAGCCTCCGCGGCTCTTTGTTAAAATATATCGTAACGCGGAGCTTTTTATGCGGTAAGTTCAAATTTTATCCAAAAATTCAGGGATCAGCTCACATATCTCGTCTATTCCCATATAATATTCCGGATAATAAATATAGTAAGCGACTTTATTTTTTACCAAAGTTCCGCCGGCATGTTCATCCGAATCCATAAAATGCAGAGTAAGACTTAAAGGCGAACCGGAATAGTTAAGGCGTATTCTCAGCCTCTCCGCGTCGGAATATTCAACGAAATCGGAATACACGGAATCGTAATTTTCAGACTCACTTTGGCTGTCGTTTCCTCCCGACATGCCGTTTACGTAATCGTACACGTAGAACGAGTCGCGCCCCGTAGAGTCATAAACGTCAGCCGTCATGTCGGAAGGTACAAGATATAAATAACGTAAAATATCACAGAGCTCCTCCGCACCTATTCCTCCGAATGTAAAATTAATAAAGCTCATTGGGCCTTCCGCACGGGAGCTTTCCCAATTGTCTGCGTACGACCTTGAGGAGACAAGCTCGTAATGCTTTTCATTTTGATATATGCCGTAAACAGTCCTGTCTTCCGCATCAATCAGCAATTCGATATTCTCATTATCGGAGCCCAGTTTAACGTACCATATCAGGAAATTAATTCCCGCGCCGTAATCATCGCTGTATATTGTGTACTGCTTCCAGCTCTCAACGGAATATTTGTTTATATACCTTGCCAAATCGCTTATGTCGCTGAAAGTAAGAAGCGCCAGAGGGCCCTGGCTTACTGTATCGACGCTTTCAAACAACAGTTCAAACGGGGATTCTCGCTGAGTTTGCGTCACCTGCAGTTCTTCAGCCGACACAAAATAATTTCTCCCCTGCTCAATCCCGTCGGCAAACCGTTTAAAGCGTGCGAGCCTGTCCGTGTTTATCATCCTTTTTGCTGACCGCTTACCTGTTTTTTTCTTTTTATCCGGCATGCCGTGACGACCCTTTCTTAATGATTATTCTTCTTCCTCATCGGCTCCCTTTTGCGATTCCATAAATTCCTGAGACGGCGGGAAGCAAATCTGTATGACTGTTCCCTCGCCGAGATTACTGTCAATTTTAAGCTCCGCGCCATGTATTTCGACGATTTTCTGACAGAGAGCCATGCCAATTCCTGCGCCGCCCTCCCTGCGGGAGCGGGATTTATCAACCATATAAAACGCTTCCGTGATCCTTCCGATCTCATCCTTGGGAATCCCGCGTCCGTTGTCAACAACCTTTACCTCGTACCCGTCCTTTCGTGCGGTGCCCTTGAGCAGGATAAAGCTTTCCCTCTCCTCTGCGACGGCTTTTACCGCGTTGTCCAGAAGGTTATAAAACAGAGACAACAGCAGTTCTTCGTCGCCGTATATCGTCCCTTTGTCCATGTTGACCCTGCCGCGTATATTCCTGCTTTTCCAGACGGGCCGCATGGTTGCCCTTATGTTTTCCTCCATGTGCTTTACGTTTACAATCCTGAAGGACTCCGTCCCCCTGTCAATGCTCACAAGGTCAAGCAGCTTGTGCGAGAGGCTCTCAAGGCGTTTCCCCTGCCCGTAGATGTAGAAATACGCTTCACGACGCTCCGCCTCAGAAAGATCGATTGAGTTTAGCATATCGGCATAACCGATAATGGACGTAAGAGGCGTCTTGAGCTCATGTGCAAAGGCGGCCGTGAAGTCCTCCTTCTGCTTTGCCTCGCGGCTTTTTGCTTCCATCTGATCCACAAGCCGATCCGTCATTCTGTTAAAGCTCCTTGCAAGGGAGCCCACCTCGTCCCTGCTTTTGTTGTGGGAGCGAAATTCATAATTTCCGTCCGCTATCCTGCCCGCCAGCTTGTCGAGACTTGTGATCGGCCTTGTGATGTAGCGCGAGAGCACGTAGATGACAAAACCTCCCAATGTCATCAGGCAGATAAGGGCGATACGGTACTGCTTTAAAAGCTCCGCCCTGTCCTCGTAAATTGAGGTGAAATCCCAGCATGTCCCAAGATAAACCGGCTCCTTTGCAACGTCCGAGAGCGCCGCGGTGAGCATATAATATTCGTCTCCCACGTTGCGTATACAATAGCCGTAAGTGTCGTCATCGTCCAAAGAATCTGCGAGTTCTTCCACTTCCTCTTCAAAATTTTTGCTCAGGACATAATCGCGCCCATAAAGATAGCCGCCGTTATCTTGAAGAACAAAACAGCGGCTCCCGCCCTTCTCCACACTGCCGGAGATGTTTTCCATGGTGCTTTTTACGGCGTATTCGTCACCGTATTCCTCCACTGACTGATAACCCATCTCAAACAGGAAACGAAACATCCTGCTGTCATTATTCCCCTGTTGAACCGCTCTGTCCAGCAGCCGGAAAAAATTTGAATACAGCATCCATGCCCCGAATACCGCAAAGATCACAGTCAGCAGCACCACCATGGTAAAAAACAGCTTATCTCCAAATTTCATGCCGCACTCCCATGCCGAAAACTCTGTCTGGCCGCAGACATAAGTCCATGCACAGACATGCTATCATACTGTCTCCTCCAGACGGTACCCTATCTTGTATACCGCCGAAATCTCATTGTCCCAGTTAAGCTTCTTTTTAAGGCGCTGAATGTGGAGATCAACCGTCCTGCTCTGGCCCACATATTCTCCGCCCCATACATTCTCATAGATTGTCTCCCTGTACAGCGCAATATTTCTGTTCCTTGCCAGCAAAAGCAGCAGATCAAACTCCTTCATTGTAAGTGGTATCTGTTCGCCGTTTCTTGTAACGGAGCGCGAAGCGGTATCAATCACAATGTCAAACACGTTAAGCACCGTCTCCGTCTTGTGGTACCGCCTCAAAACAGCTTCAACACGCGCCAGAAGCTCTACAATTTCAAACGGTTTTGTCAGGTAATCGTCCGCGCCCATCTTAAGACCTTTTACCTTGTTCTGCGTACTTCCAAGCGCCGTCAGAAAAATCACCGGAAGCTCCAGGGATCGCGCATAATCCATCAGCTCGTATCCGTTTATTCCCGGCAGCATAACATCCAAAAGAACAAGGTCGAATTTTCCCTCCTCCATCAAATCCGCCGCCGCTTCTCCGTTTTGCGCCCACGTGCACTGATATCCCGCACGGCTTAAGTTCATCTTGATTAAATTTGCTATAGGTTCTTCATCCTCAGCAATCAGGATCTTTATCATATCTCTCCCCATTTCTGCATTCGCAGAATAATAATAAAACGGGATTGTATCTTTTTTGTATCTTTTCCTGATGTGCGGCAAAGGATACGCTCACATCGGGCCTTTATCCTTTAAAAACGTGTGCCACAGCTTTTTACGGCACTCAAACGGCGAGGCGTAACCGTCGGAAACTCCGTCAAATTTGCGGAATCCCTTCCGCCCCTTTGCCACGGGCTTCCACTCGGCAAGCCCCTCGCCGTTGGGGTCGCCGTTTCGGACAAACTGCGCGGTATAGTCTATCATCTGTGCGCTGAGTTCATAGTCGGCCTTTTCAAAGGGCCGCCAGCATTTATCCATGTTGCCGAAAAAATACCACAGATCGGAAGCGTGAAACGCCTTATATTTATTTCCCGGAAGCGTCCTGTCAAAGAAAAAGCCATATACGGGCGCTCTCCCCTCCCTTGCGTTACGCTTCGCCCATTTAAGAGCCATCTCATATATCAGACACGGCATAAAATCCTGTGAGGTGACGCCGATCATAATCGGAACATCCAGATCCGTACCGCGTTTTACGATGTTTTGCGGCAGATCCGGTATAATTGTCCCGTCTATGCCGGGCTGCAGATAATGGTTGTCTCCGTGCTCCCTTTAAACACTGTACCACGCATCCCATATGTCGCGTGCGGGCAGTGCGCGAAACTCCGCGTCGCTTTTAGCTCCGGCTCTCTGACGTACCTCTGCCCAAAAGCTTTCCGCCTCCTTTTCCGTATACGGACGCGCTATCCTGGGGATCACTCCGCCGCCGGATAGCATGACGGCTCCCTTTACAATTCCCTTTAATGCCTGTGTGTAGAGAAGGTCCGTAACGCTCATTGCCCCCGCCGACTGTCCCATTATCGTGATCCTGTCCGGATCCCCGCCAAACGCCGCAATATTGTCGCGGACCCAGCGTATGGCGGTCATCTG
>CANQSE010000135.1 GCA_947626405.1 uncultured Acetatifactor sp.
CAGCGCCAGCACGACCGCTATCACTTTCTTTTTCATGCTTTTTCCTCCCTGCCTCCTTCCCCTCAGCTCCCGGAGGCATTTGTTTCAGGGAGGGCGGAAAATTTCCTTTCCCGCGGGCGTGCCTTCCACTCCTTTCTGCCCCGTTTCCTTAAGGCAAATCCTTTTTTTCTGCAACAACAATTTTCACCTCCTCCTTCCCCCGCCAGCAGGCGGGAAAGCAGGGAGACAAACAGGCGTTTCACCATCGGAGAGAACGAGATCGCTGAGGTTGTCGCCATGTGGACAAAGATTCCCGTGCAGAAGCTTGCGCAGAAGGAGAGCGAGCGTCTGCTCAAACTGGAAGGTATTCTCCATAAGCGCGTAGTCGGTCAGGAGGAAGCGGTAAAGGCCGTCTCGAGGGCAATGCGGCGCGGAAGGGTAGGGCTTAAGGATCCAAAACGTCCCATCGGCTCCTTCCTTTTCCTCGGTCCCACGGGCGTTGGCAAGACGGAGCTGTCAAAGGCGCTGGCCGAAGCCATGTTCGGCTCCGAGGACGCGATAATCAGGGTAGACATGTCTGAGTATATGGAGGGACATTCGGTCTCGAAGATGATAGGCTCCCCTCCGGGTTACGTGGGCTTTGAGGAGGGCGGCCAGCTCAGCGAGAAGGTCAGGCGCAATCCCTATTCCGTAGTGCTTTTTGACGAGATAGAGAAAGCGCACCCCGACGTGTTCAATATTCTTCTGCAGGTATTGGACGACGGCCATATAACGGACTCAAAGGGACGGAAGGTCAGCTTTAAAAACACGGTGCTTATTATGACCTCCAACGCCGGAGCGCAGAGGATCGTCGATCCCAAAAATCTTGGTTTTGCCGCGGGAACAGACGAAAAAAGGGACTATGAAAAAATGAAAGCCGGCGTAATGGAAGAAGTAAAGAGGAGCTTTAAGCCGGAATTTATCAACAGGATTGACGAGATTATCGTCTTCCACCAGCTAAACAGCGATAACATGAAAGAGATTGTCGGTCTTCTTGCATCTGATCTTTATAAGCGCTGCGAGGCTCAGATGGATATCAGGCTGACGATGTCTCCTTCGCTTAAGGAGCACATTGTGACAAAGTACGCCGACAGCAAGATGGGAGCAAGACCGTTAAAAAGAGCGATCCAGTCGGTGGTGGAGGATGCGCTGGCCGAGGAAATCCTGCAAAAGAAGGTTCAGCCCGGAGACGCGGTGACTGTGGGCTATAAGAACGGCAAAGTAACATTCACCGTAAAAAATGAAAAGCAGGCGGATTCTTGAGCCTGTCTGCTTGCAGAAAATACCGATCCCTGATATAATTGATATGCAGACGTTTCGGTTATGTCTGCTAAAAAACAGGAGGATAATACCATGGCAGTTGTAGAGGAGCTGATCCGCAGCGAAGCGGACGGGGCTATCAGTTTCGGCAACCACACGCTGGAAAAAAAGTCTAAGGTGGAGGATTACAAACACGCGGGAGATCTTTTGAAGGTGAAGACCTGCAGGGAGATCACAAAGCTTGAAAAGAACGGAATGTTTCTGTACGAGTCCGTTCCGGGAACAAGCGTCACAGGCTTTACGGAAAGGGAAAACGGCGTGGAATTTACCGTGGAGGGGGCGGAGGACGCCCAGATTACGGTAGGGCTTTCAGATGACACGGAATACGAGGTCTTTGTGGGAGGGCAGAGCATTGGCACCATGAAGACCGGTCTGGGAGGAAAGCTTTCCCTGAGTGTGGAGCTTGAAAACATGGGAGAGGTGGCTGTCAGGGTAGTGCAGAAATAGCTGCAGGACATCGGTTATGGCAGAGTATGCGCCGGAAGTCGTAAGGCTTCCGGCGTTATAAGTTACCGGAAATGTTATGCCTTAAGATAAACGCTTAAAGAGCGTCTGACAAGGGCTTTGGGTATGGCGTGGGACGGGTGAAAGCGGGGAATACGGGAAATGGCAAAGAGTAAAAACGGCACGGTTTTTTGCTGCAGTGACTGCGGGTACGAGTCCGCAAAATGGATGGGACAGTGCCCGGGCTGTAAGGGGTGGAACACCTTTGTGGAAGAACAGGTGGACAAATCGCCATACAAGGCGGCGAATTTTTCACAGACATCCGGCCGCGCAAGGGGAGAAAGGACGCAGCCGAGCGTGCTTTCACAGATTGAAATACGTCCGGACGACAGAATATCCACCGGAATCGGCGAGCTTGACAGGGTGCTTGGGGGAGGACTTGTGCAGGGCTCTCTTACGCTTGTCGGGGGAGACCCGGGGATAGGAAAGTCAACTCTTTTGCTTCAGGTGTGCAGAAATCTTTCGAGTGAGGGGCACGACGTCCTTTATATTTCCGGTGAGGAATCGCTTGCACAGATCAAGATGCGGGCCGACAGAATAGGTCAGTTTACAGACAAAATGCTGCTTTTGTGCGAAACCGATCTCGACGTGATCTCGGAGGTTATCCGCACGCGCAGGCCGGAAGCGGTGGTTATAGACTCAATTCAGACAATGTACAGCGAAAATGTCTCGTCAGCGCCCGGCAGCGTGTCCCAGGTGAGGGAATCAACGGGAATCCTTCTGCAGCTTGCAAAGGGACTTGGAGTGTCGGTGATGATAGTGGGTCATGTGACAAAGGAAGGAACCGTGGCAGGGCCAAGGGTCCTTGAGCATATGGTGGACGCCGTGCTGTATTTTGAAGGCGACAGACATGCTTCCTATCGGATACTTCGGGGAGTGAAGAACCGCTTCGGCTCCACCAACGAGATAGGCGTGTTTGAGATGCGGGAAAACGGACTGACAGAGGTTAAAAACGCATCGGAATACATGCTGAGCGGAAGGCCCGAAGATGCAAACGGATCGGTGGTGACGTGTACCATGGAGGGAACGCGGCCGCTTCTGGTGGAAATTCAGGCGCTTGTGTGCCACAGCAATTTCGGCATCCCGCGCAGACAGACAACGGGAACTGATTTCAACAGGGTAAATCTTCTTATGGCGGTGCTTGAAAAACGATCCGGACTGCAGCTTGGCTCCTGCGACGCATATGTAAATATTACGGGAGGCATTAAGGTGCAGGAGCCGGCGGTGGATCTCGGGATTGTCCTGGCGGTTCTGTCCAGCTTTAAGAATCAGGCGATTCCGCGCAAGCTCGCCGCCTTTGGAGAGGTCGGACTGAGCGGGGAGGTAAGGGCGGTGAGCCAGGCCAGACAGCGTGCGGCTGAGGCCGAGAAGCTTGGCTTTACATCCTGCGTTGTCCCGAGCGTATGCGCGGCGGAATGTGAAAAAAACAGCGGGATAAAGATTATAGGCGTCGGGTCCGTAAGGGAGGTTATTGAGAGACTGTTTTAGCCTTTGGAAGAAACACGGTGAAGGATATGCTTTCGTCCGCGCTCTCAGCCTTTATGCTGCCCCCGTGAAGTTCAACGATTTCCTTTGCTATTGCAAGGCCGAGCCCCGCGCCTCCGGTGGCGGATGCGCGTGAGGAATCCAGGCGGAAAAACTGCTCAAAGATGCGCGACAGCTTTTCCGGAGGAATTGTCCTGCCGTGATTTTGAATAAGCAGGGTGATCCCGTCTTCTGCGGAAGAAAGGCTCAGATTTATAACGGAATTTGGATAGCCGTAATTGACGGCGTTTCGTATCAGGTTGTCAAACACCCTTGCAAGCTTATCGGGATCGCAGACAATGTAAACGTCAGGGGCGACTGAGAGACTCCATTCCAGCCCTTTTTCCTTAAGGACAGGATAAAATTCGCTTGCAATCTGTTCGATCATCCGGCTCAGATTGATCCTTTCCGTCTCAAGGGAAAGAGTCGTGAGACTGAAACGGGTGATGTCAAAAAACTCGTTGATAAGGTCCTCCAGCCGTTGTGCCTTGCCAAGCGCGATGGCGGTATATTTTTCGCGAAGCGGCTCTGAAAGCGACGGGCTCTCTGAAAGCAGGGAGAGATATCCGATGACGCTTGTAAGCGGAGTTTTAAGATCGTGGGCCAGATAGACGATCAGGTCGTCCTTTCGCTGCTTTGCTTCCCTGGCAAGCGCCTCATTTTTCAGGCTCTGGAGACGCACGTCGTTTAACTCATCCTGTATGGCTTTCAGATTTTCGCTGAGCAGAATGGGGGATTCGGACGGCTGTGCAAGCTTTTCCGCGGCATTTACAAGCTCGTCAAGGTATCTTAGCGGCTTGGAGATAAAATAGTATGTGATGATGGCCCATCCGGCGGCGCCTCCCACAGGCAGGAAGAAATGTTCGACCTGTTTCAGAAACCGATAGAGCGGGTCCTTCGCGTACCACACCTTGAGAGAAGTGGCGAGTAACACCGACAGAAAAAGTGCCGCGGCCAGAAACAGACCGTAGAGTATAAGAGCGTAAATGTAATGGACCAGAAGCTTTCTTGCGAGCTTGCTGCGAAGCGCTTTGTTTTTATTAAAGAAATTCCTATTCAATTGTATATCCAACCCCCCAGACCGTTTTTACAAATTTCGGATTCCTTGCGGGCTCCTGCATCTTTTCCCTCAGTCTTGCAATATGCGCCATCACGGTGTTGTTGCTGTCAAGATATTTTTCTCCCCAGACCGCTTCAAAAAGCTCCTCGGACGACACTACGCTCCCCCTGTTTTCGCACAGATAGCGGAGAATGTTAAATTCTATCGGCGTAAGCCCCAGCTCCCGCCCGTTAAGGGAACACTTGTGGCTGCTTTTGGAAATGTGCAGCCCGCGTATATCTATATCGTCTGACTCCCTGGGAGCGGTGCCATAGAGGTTGTACTTTGTGTAACGGCGAAGCTGCGTTTTTACCCGCGCAACCAGCTCGAGCGGGTTAAAGGGCTTTGTGATGTAGTCGTCGGCGCCAAGCGTCAGTCCGGTAATCTTGTCCATATCATTCACGCGCGCGGTCAGCATGATAATTGGGAAAAGGTAGTTTTCACGAATTTTCTGGCATAGAGTAAAGCCGTCCATGTCCGGAAGCATGAGATCCAGGATGGCAAGACATACCGGCATCCCGTTCAGATAACTCAGCGCGTCCGAGCCGTTGTAAAATTTTTCGACCTCGTACCCTTCGTTTTGCAGGTAGACCTCCACAAGATCCGCAATTTCCTTTTCGTCGTCCACGATGACAATTCTTTCTTTCATACGTCATATGACTCCGTTTCCGCAAATTCTGTAAAAAGTATATCACATGGGGAAGCTTCCTTACAACGCGGATATCAAAAGGAAATCATAAGCTTTTCTTACGGATTTATGATTTTTGCAGGATATTCTTCAGGATTTTGCAGGAAAAAATGAAAGAAGTAAGCTTCAGGGCGTCGTATACTTGGAACATCGGCGGCAGCGCCGGAGGAAAGGATGCAAGGGAGTATGCGGGATATGGGGAATGTGCGGAATACGAGAAACACGGGATATGCGCGAAGCACGGGGAATACGCGGAGTACGGTGAATACATGGGATATGAGGAATACGCGGAACTCTTACCATGCATTTCGCAGGAGGCGTAAAAAAAGAATATTATTTTATGGAGTAATACTGCTTGCCGGAGCGGGCATGGCGGCGTACTTTAGCCTGGCGTGGCCGTCTACGTCATGGGGTAGCGCAGGAAAACAGGACGGTGCGGGTAAAAGGAACGTGTATGCGCATAGTGTAGATGCGGATGGAGTAGACTTTGAAGAACTGGAGGAGGTTGCGGAGGTGTTGGGGCGCGACGCGGTTTTAAGCTGCTCCGAGGAGGAATATGAAGAACTGCTGCAGCTTGAGAAGATGCTTGAAAAAAACGCGGAAAGCCTTGACTTTGTAAAAGGTTATCCCGAACGTGAAAAATACATGAATGAGCCTGTGGACATAACTGAGGATTTGGTAAGCGGCAAGGTCCCGCTTCTGATGCAGTGGGACAGGCGGTGGGGATATAATCAGTACGGTGACAGTATGATAGGTCTTGCGGGATGCGGTCCAACCTGCATGACTATGGCATGTCTGTACCTGACCGGCGACACCGCGGTCAATCCCCGCGACATGGCGGAATTTGCATATCAAAACG
>CANQSE010000136.1 GCA_947626405.1 uncultured Acetatifactor sp.
TATCATCCACAGGACATCGATGGGATGTTATGAGAGGACGCTGGCGTGGCTGATCGAAAAATACGAGGGGAAATTCCCGACATGGCTCTGTCCGGAGCAGGTGCGCGTGCTGCCCATATCCGAAAAATTCAGCGATTACGCGGCGAAGGTCGAAAATACGCTGAAGGAAAACGGCATACTGGCGACGACCGACAACCGCTCGGAAAAGATTGGCTTTAAGATTCGCGAGGCCCGTCTTGCAAAGCTTCCGTACATGCTGGTGGTCGGACAGAAGGAGGAGGACGAAAACACCGTATCCGTCCGCAGCCGTTTCGCGGGAGACGAGGGCCAGAAGACTCTCGAACAGTTTATGGACCAGATACTTAAGGAGATCCGCACAAAGGAGATCCGCAGGGAGACCGTTAAAGAGGGATAACCCGCCGCCCGCATAAAAGCTTTAAAACGTCAGTCAGCCAAAAAGTCAGTCAAAAGTCTGTCCTTTCGGAATATCGGTTATGAAATGTGGAATACTGTTAAGGACGCAATAATCGGTATGCCGCGCATGCGGCGGAAAGAGAGGCAGATATGGCGGATTTAAAATGTGCGGTGGAAAACTGCACCTACAACGATCAGCACCTGTGCTGTAAGGGCGACATCATGGTTGGAGGAAAACGTGCCGAGGACTGTGACGGCACCTGCTGCGAGAGCTTTTTTGCCAGACGTGAGGGAGCCGATTCCTTCAAGAGCTCCGTGGTGCATGCAAGCCCTACCATAAGCATTGACTGCGAGGCTGAGAAATGTATTTACAATTCCAACTACAAGTGCCATGCCGAGCACGTTGACATTAAGGGCTGCGGCGCATGCGACTGCGGGCAGACGGCGTGCGCAACCTTTACGGAAAAACAGTGAGATGACAGTAAAAAAATGACTGTAAAAAACAAAATCGGGTATTGACACCACCGGCAGGCTGTGATAATCTATATGAGCATGCAAAGTGTGCGGAAACAAGCAGAGTGTCCACTCTCACCTTACGGCGACGGTGCCTGTAAGCGTTCATGATTGACGAACCGGTGATATGTTCCGGCCGAACGGCTCTATTTTGCCGTGCGGCGCTGTATGGGGATATGTCTGTCGGACGTAGAGTATGAAGTGGATGGCTGTGCTGTCCACTTTTCTTTATAACAGGGAGGGAAACGACCATTAGCGACTTAATGATTAACGAACAGATTAGAGACAAGGAAATCCGCCTGATCGGAGAAAACGGCGAACAGCTCGGAATTATGTCCCCGAGAGACGCCATGAGGATTGCGGAGGATGCAGGGCTTGACCTGGTGAAGATCGCACCCACGGCAAAACCGCCGGTGTGCAGGATCGTTGACTACGGCAAGTTCAGGTATGAGCAGATCAGAAAGGAAAAAGAGGCAAGAAAAAAGCAGAGGATCATCGAGATCAAGGAGCTGCGCCTCTCGCCCAACATCGACACAAACGATCTGAATACAAAGATAAACGCCGCAAGGAAATTTTTATCAAAGGGAGATAAGGTGAAGGTAACGCTTCGCTTCAGGGGCAGGGAGATTGCTCATATGAACAACAGCAAGCACATACTTGACGATTTTGCCAACAGTCTGTCGGATATCTCCGTGATAGAGAAACCGCCCAAGGTGGAAGGCAGAAGCATGACCATGTTTTTAACTGAGAAGCGGTGACGCTTTCGTTAAAATAGACTAAACAAATTAGGAGGAAACAGTTATGCCCAAGATGAAGACAAGCAGATCGGCTGCAAAGCGTTTTAAGGTAACAGGCACAGGTAAACTTAAGAGGAACAAGGCTTACAAGCGCCACATCCTCACCAAAAAGACCACAAAGAAAAAGCGCAACCTGAGAAAGTCTGCGATCATGGATCCGACCAATGTAAAGAATATGAAGAAGATTCTGCCCTATTTATAATCAGGTGAGGAGGAAGACGACAAATGGCAAGAATAAAAGGCGGCATGAATGCCAAGAAAAAACATAACAGAGTTTTAAAGCTGGCTAAGGGTTACAGAGGAGCCAGGAGCAAACAGTACAGAGTTGCCAAGCAGTCTGTGATGAGAGCGCTCGCAACCTCTTACGAAGGCAGAAAGCAGAAAAAGCGCCAGTTCAGACGGCTCTGGATCGCGCGTATCAACGCTGCAGCAAGGATGAACGGCCTTTCCTACAGCAAGTTTATGTACGGTCTGAAGCTTGCGGGAATTGAAATTAACAGAAAGATGCTGGCTGACCTTGCCGTAAACGACGCCGAGGGCTTTAAGAGCCTTGCGGAGCTGGCAAAGGCAAAGGTTGCGTAAGAGACGGTTCAAACGATGCTTCTGTTTTTCGACATTGACGGGACTCTCATAGACGAACGCAGCCATGTGATGCCGCGGAGCGCGTCGGAGGCCGTCAGGCTTGCCCGCGCAAACGGCCATGTATGCGCCGTAAACACGGGACGTACGGGAAAGCTTGTCGAGCCCGACATGGATAGGCTTAAGGACTTTGACGCATTTATCCTGGGGTGCGGGACAATGATAACGTACCGCGGCGAAACCCTCTTTCACAGGACGTTTGACAGGACTGAAGGGGAGGAGATCGCGGAGGCGCTCAGGCGATACGGCATCGATGCGGTTCTGGAGGGCAGCGGCAACAATTATTACGACATTTCCCATGGGATCGGAACGGAGACATTTAGGAAGTTCATAAGCCGTTTCGCACAGAAGGGCTATGGAAGCTTTGAAGATGCCATCGGAAATTTCGATAAGTTTTACGCCTATGTGGACGACGTAAACAGAATGAAAGCTTTTGAGGATGAATTAAGAGAAAAGCTGGATTTTGTGGACAGAAAAAAAGGATTTTTTGAAATTATGCCAAAGGGCTGTTCCAAGGCTTTCGCAATGGAAATCCTGGCGCAGCGCCTGGGAATTTCGATGGAACAGACCGCCGCTATAGGCGACAGCAGCAACGACATCCCGATGCTTCGCCGGGCGCATATATCCGTGGCAATGGGAAATTCCACGGAGGATGTCAGAAATGCGGCGGATTATGTCACTACAAATTTAACAGAGGACGGCGTCTGGAACGCTTTAAAGTGGCTGGGGACGATTTAAATCGGAAACGATTCAAATCAGTTTCCGGCCACATGTCGTTTAATTGCGTCAAAGCTCTCCCTGCTTATAACATGCTCTATCCTGCATGCGTCCTCTGCGGCAATATCGGCGGGGACGCCAAGTCTTGTAAGCCACCCTGACAAAAGCTCGTGCCGCTCGTAGATCACCTCTGCGATCTCGCGGCCCGACGGAGTCAGAGTGATAAATCCCGACGTGTCTACCGATATGTGTTTCTTCTCCCGCAGATTCTTCATTGCAACGCTTACGCTGGATTTTTTAAAGCCCAGCCTGTTGGCTATGTCAACCGAGCGGACGACGGGGAGCTCTCTGCTGAGGATCAGTATGGTCTCAAGATAATTTTCTGCAGATTCATTTACATTCATGTCTGATTCGACTCCTTTTTTAAAGTATAGTACGATTCCGGATGCTGTGCAAGAAAAAAGGGTAAGAAAATTATTTCCGGAAAGTTATTGACAAATAACTCAAGTTAGAATATACTAACACTGAAAATGAAAACCATTATCAAGTGATGAAAAACGGAATGAAGAAGACTAATGAAAAGACTGGCGAAAAAAGCTGGTGAAAAGAACGGCGAAAAAAGCTGGTGAAAAGAGCTGATGAAAAGAACGGCGAAAAAAGCTGATGAAAAGAACTGATGAAAAGACTGACGAAAAAAGCTGATGAAAAGAACTGATGAAAAGACTGTTGAAAAAAGTAATGGAAAATCATGAGAAACAGCGAGAATGAAAGGGAGGGAAAGATATGCCGTTGTCAATGGCGCGTGAGGGAGAGAGCAGTGTTATAAAGAAGGTCGGCGGGCGCGAAGACACCAGACGTTTTCTGGAAAATCTCGGATTTGTTGCGGGGAGCGCGGTCACGGTAGTGTCAAAGACCGCCGGAAATGTGATCGTGATCATAAAGGAATCGCGCATTGCCATCGGAAAAGACATGGCCGGAAAGATCATGGTCCAGTAATGTAAAAAATTAAATTTGAATGTGAGGAAACCAAAATGACACTGAGAGAGACTGCGGTCGGAAAGAGCGTGAGGGTGAGAAGGCTCACCGGAGATGGTCCCGTGAAAAGGCGGATCATGGATATGGGTATTACAAAAGGAGTTGAGATCTACGTGAGAAAAAAGGCTCCGCTTGGGGATCCCGTCGAGGTGACGGTCAGAGGATATGAGCTGTCGCTTAGAAAAGCGGATGCGGAGATGATAGAGGTGGAATAAACCGAATGTTTCAGAAAGGATGAAAAGTAGCATGTCTGTTAAAATTGCATTGGCAGGAAATCCAAACTGCGGAAAGACTACATTGTTTAACGCGCTGACAGGGGCAAATCAGTTTGTGGGAAACTGGCCCGGGGTTACCGTAGAGAAAAAAGAGGGAAAGCTGAAGGGAGACAGGGACGTGACAATCATGGACCTGCCGGGGATATATTCCCTGTCGCCCTACACTCCTGAGGAGATAGTGGCAAGGACTTATCTTATAAATGAGCGGCCGGACGCTGTAATAAACATCGTGGACGGGACAAATATAGAGAGAAATCTTTATCTTACGACACAGCTTCTTGAGCTTGGCATTCCAATGGTGCTTGCCGTAAACATGATGGATGCGGTTGACAGGGCCGGAGACAGTATTGACATGGAAAAGCTCTCGCGGAGACTGGGCTGCCAGGTGCTCGGCATATCGGCGCTCAAGGGCACGGGAGTGCGGGAAACCGCAGAGAAGGCCGTTTCGCTTGCCCGCGGAAAGGCTGCAGAGAAGGCCGTTTCGCTTGCCAGCGGAAAGGCTGCAGAAAAGGCCGTTTCGCTTGCCCGCGGAAAAGCTGCAGCAAAGCCCTTCTGTTGTTTTTCGGAAAAGACAGAGAAAATCATAGAGGAGGCTGAGGGGAGGCTTGACGCTTCTACGCCGGAAGGACAGAAGCGCTTCTTTGCGATCAGACTCCTTGAAAAGGATGAAAAGATAGGGGCGCTCCTTAAAAATGCGCCTGATGTGTCCGATCTGGCAGGACGGCTTGAGGATATGTTTGACGACGATGTTGAAAGCATCATCACGAACGAGAGATATGAGTACATATCCTCTGTCGTCGGCGAATGTTACAGAAAGAAGTCGGGCAAAAAGCTGACCGTATCGGACAAAATAGACAGGGTACTCACAAACAGGATTGCGGCGCTTCCGATTTTTGCGATTGTCATGGCGCTCGTCTACTATATTTCCGTGACAGGGATCGGCGGCGCGGGAACAGACTGGGTAAACGATGTGCTTTTCGGCGAAATCATTCCCCCGGCGCTTGAGAACGGACTGACGGCAATAGGAGTCTCCGAATGGCTTAAGGGCCTTCTGCTTGACGGTATCGTGTCGGGAATCGGAGCCGTTCTCGGCTTCCTGCCGCAGATGCTCGTACTGTTCGTATTTCTGGCTTTCCTGGAAGCCTGCGGCTATATGGCGCGTGTGGCATTTATAATGGACAGGATTTTCCGTAAATTCGGCCTGTCCGGCAAGTCGTTCATACCGATGCTGGTTGCGAGCGGCTGCGGAGTGCCCGGCATCATGGCCTCCCGCACAATCGAAAACGACAGGGACAGGAAGATGACAATTATGACTACGACATTTGTTCCCTGCGGCGCAAAGCTTCCGATAATCGCCCTGATTGCAGGCGCGTTTTTCAACAATGCCTGGTGGGTCGCCTGGAGCGCGTATTTTGTGGGCGTCGCCGCGATTATCTGCTCCGGCATAATCCTTAAGAAGACGAGGCTGTTTGCCGGAGATCCCGCTCCGTTTGTCATGGAGCTTCCCGCCTACCATATGCCGACGGTCGGCAACGTGCTGCGCAGCATGTGGGAAAGAGGATGGTCCTTCATTAAGAAAGCGGGAACGATTATCCTTCTGTCCACCATCTT
>CANQSE010000137.1 GCA_947626405.1 uncultured Acetatifactor sp.
GACGAACTGCAGCTAAAGGCAGCGGCTCAGTGCATACGAAACGGACTCTTTATTCTTGCGGGAGGACCGGGCACAGGAAAGACCACCACCATAAATATAATTCTGCGCTATTTTGACTCTCAGGGAATGGACATTTACCTTGCCGCACCCACCGGAAGGGCGGCAAAACGCATGACGGAGGCGACGGGATTTGAGGCCGCGACAATACACCGGCTGCTGGAGTTAAACAGCGCGCTGTCGGATGAAGATTCAAGAAGGGTGAGCTTTGAGAGAAATGAGGAAAATCCTCTCGAAGCGGACGTCATTATCATAGACGAGATGTCAATGGTTGACATACAGCTTTTTCAGTCGCTTTTAAAGGCTGTGACGCCGGGAACAAGGCTTATTCTTGTGGGTGATGTGAACCAGCTCCCAAGCGTGGGACCGGGGCAGGTGCTGAGGGATCTTATCGCAAGCGGCGCTTTCCCGATGATGACGCTTAAGAGAATTTTCCGTCAGGCGGAAAAAAGCGACATTATTGTCAATGCACACAGGATAAACAACGGTCAGCCTATCGCTATGGATAATAAATCAAGGGATTTCTTCATGCTCGAAAGAAATGACGTAAATGTCATTTATAAGCATATGATCCAGCTTATCAGGGAAATGCTGCCAAAGTATGTAAACGCGGAGCCGTTTGATATCCAGGTGCTCACTCCAATGCGCAAAGGCCCGCTTGGATGCGAGACGTTAAACGTCATCCTGCAGAGGTACCTCAACCCGCCCGACGAAAAAAAGAAGGAGCATATTAACGGCGACACTGTTTACCGCGTGGGCGACAAGGTAATGCAGATCAGGAACAACTACCAGCTCGAGTGGGAGGTTGTGAGCCGATACGGCATCCCTGTTGACAGGGGGCGTGGTATTTTCAACGGTGACATGGGAAGAATCACGGAGATAAACGAGGCTGCGTCCGTGCTGGTGGTGGAGTACGATGAACAGCGGAGGGTGACGTACCCCTTTTCCCTCCTGGACGAGCTTGAACTGTGTTACGCCGTCACCATCCACAAGTCGCAGGGAAGCGAGTACCCGGCGGTGATCCTGCCGCTCCTTAAGGGGCCGAGGCTTTTATTTAACCGGAACCTCCTGTACACGGCGATTACGAGGGCAAAGAACTGTGTCACAATACTGGGCAGCCGTGACACGGTTGAGGAAATGATAGAGAATGTGAGTGAAAACAGGCGCTATACGGCGCTTTCAAAGCGCATCGGGGAGGTGTGCGGGCTCGGAGAAGGCTTCTAAAGAGAGGAGCCATTAATGAAGTTATCTGAATTGGCGTCAGGACTTGGCAGGAGAGCGGTACAGCTTCTGTATCCGCTGCGCTGTCCCGTCTGCGACGGTATTGTCGTACCGGGCGGAGAGAGGATATGCACAAGGTGTCTCGGGCGGCTTAAGCCCATGGCGGCGCCGTGGTGCATGCAGTGCGGGAGAACGCTTTCGGGACAGGGGGAATACTGTGGTGAATGTGGTCCGGGCAGACATAACTATGTCCGCGGGCGGGTACTATACGAATATGACTCCGCGGCAGCCTCAATCTACAGGTTTAAATACGGCGGAAGACGGGAATACGCCGGATATTTCGGGCGGCAGGCAGCGCTTTTTCTGGGTGATTTTATCATGGGAACAAGGCCTGACGCCCTTATTCCGATCCCTCTGCACGCAAACCGCATGGCCGTGCGCGGCTATAACCAGGCTCAGCTTCTGGCGGCGGAAATCGGCGCCGCGACAGGCATACCGGTGCGTCCGGATCTGCTTGCAAGAGTGAGGGATACCGTGCCGCAAAAGCTGTTATCTTCAAAAGAACGTCAAAATAATTTGAAAAAAGCTTTCCATATATCCGAAAATGATGTAAAATTAAAGACAGTTATACTTGTGGACGACATCTATACCACCGGCGCCACGATAGACGAGGCGGCAGGTGAGCTTAAGGGCGCAGGGGTGGAGGAAGTCTATTTTGTAGCGTTGTCGGGCGCTTTGGGCAGATGAGAAATCGCATACGCAGACCGTATTTGTTTTTTCTCAGCCGTCCGCCGCGTAAAGCGCTCAAAGGCGAATTAATTCGCCTTGGAACGGAGGTTACCATGAATATCAGAAATTGCAGATCCTGTGGCCGTATTTTTAACTATCTGTCCGGACCGCCAATCTGTCCGGCGTGCAGAGAGAGCCAGGAGGCAAAATTCCAGGAAGTGAAGGAATATATACGTGCGCATAAGGGTGTGGGAATTGCGGAGGTGTCCGAGGCGTGCGACGTCGAGCCCGCCCAGATCCGCCAGTGGCTGAGGGAGGACAGGCTCGAGGTCACGGAGGATTCGCCCATGTTCTTAAACTGCGAGTCCTGCGGCGAGCCGATCCGGAGCGGAAAATTCTGCGAGCGCTGCAAAAATAAAATGACAAAGGGATTTAACGATGCTTTAAAGACCGGTCATCACGAGCCCGAAAAGCCCGAGAAGCATGACTCGGACGGTCACGGGGCCAGGATGAGATTCCTGTAGGAATGAAACGGGGAATAAAGAATATGCTGAATGAAGAACGCGTCATTTTAATGGCGCACATGGCTTCTTACGAGAGCGGCGAGGGGAAGCGTAACGTAAAAATCGGAAATTACTATCGAAGCGATTACATCGCCGTACAGCTGTTAAAATCGGTAGTCTGTTCGACAATCGCTTTCGTGGCGGTCTGCGCTCTGTATATTTTTTATGATTTTGAAAATTTTATGCAGAACATTTACGAGATCGAAATTCTTTCCTATGCCAGGAGAGTGCTTATATATTATGCGCTTACGGTTGTGATCTACGGTGTCATAACGTATTTTGTAAGCACTTACAGGTATGCGCGGGCAAAAAAGAGCCTGAAGTTGTATTATCATAATTTAAAAAAGCTGAACTCCCTGTATGACCGGTAAACGGTAAGCTTACAGGAAAAGAAAGGCATGAATATCAATATGACGGAATTGCTTGAAATAAGAGAAAAAATCAAACTTATATATGTAAGGCTTGAGGTGTTTATTCTTCCGCTGGTAAAATTCCTTATCGCCTTTATCGTACTGCTGACCGTAAACTCAAGGCTGGGCTACATGGCAAGGCTTGACAATATGGCGATTGTGCTTATTGTGGCTCTGGCATGTTCATTCCTGCCGACGGGTTTCATCCTTTTTTTTGCGGGTGTATTCAGCCTGATGCACATGTACGCGCTGGGTCTTGAGGCGGCTTTGGTGGGCGGATGCCTGTACCTTGTACTTTATCTTATGTATTTCCGATTAAGCCCGCGCGATTCGCTGGTGGTTGTGCTGACGCCTCTTTTGTTCTGCTTCCACCTGCCGTACGTGGTGCCGATTGCGGTAGGGCTTCTGTGCGGCCCGGGTTCAGCCGTTTCCGTGGCATGCGGCATTGCGGTACACTATCTCAATCAGACTTTTATCGACAGCGCCGCCGCCATGAACACCATGGGGGAAGCCGCCGCTATCGAAAAAATAAGGCTTCTGATCGACGGCATTATCGGCAACAGGGAGATGCTCGTGATGATCGCTTCCTTTGTCATAACGGTGCTCGTCGTGTACCTGATCCGGAGGCTGTCGGTTGATTATGCGTGGACTATTGCAATGATTTCAGGAGCGCTGATAAATATTGTGGTTCTTCTGATAGGCGATCTGATCTATAATATTAATGTTTCCCTGATAAGCGCTCTGCTGGGCTCGCTGGTGGCGCTGGCCGTTGCCAAGGTCATAGAATTTTTCAGGTTCTGCGTTGATTACAACCGGACGGAAAAGGTACAGTTTGAGGACGACGAGTATTATTATTACGTCAAGGCGGTTCCCAAGATGACAGTGGCAATGTCAACCAAGACCGTAAAGAAAATCAACTCCCAGAGAGCGAGAAGCGGCGCATCAAGGGCTACGGCGCCTGTAAGAGGGAGCGCTCCGGCGCGTAGGGACACGGGGCGGCGCATGAGCGACGGAAGATATACATCGTCAGGAAACGGATACGCCCTCTCCGGTACGACGGGGAGAGGATCCAAGGCCAGGACAAAGAGCATCACCATCGGGACCTCGTCGCAGGAGGACGATGTGGATGACATTGACTTTATGGATACGGACGATCAGAATTAGTCCGGAAAAATGAACGAGGGGAAGCAGAACCGCAATGCATTGGTTTGTGACTTTACAGCAATGGTTCGGAACCGTTGGCGACAGTATAGTGGAATATATGAAAAACTCCATGGTCTATATAACGACCATGAATATTTATGATGTCTTTGAAATCCTCATCATAGCGTTTCTGGTGTATTATATGCTGAGCTGGGTGAAGGCTACAAGGGCATGGCTTCTGCTGCGCGGAATTATTGTGATTATGGTATTCCTTGCGCTTGCGTTTCTGATGGATATGAGCACCATCAAATGGCTTGCGCAGAATGTGCTCAGTTTTGCGGTGATGGCCTTTATCGTCGTAATGCAGCCTGAGCTCAGACGGGCCCTGGAAAATCTGGGGCGCCATAACTTCCTGCCCTCGTCTATTTTTTCAGATTCGACACACAGGGAGCAGGAGCTTTTTTCGGAGAAGACCATCAACGAAATTACCAAGGCGTGCGTCGAGATGGGAAAGGTGAGAACGGGGGCGCTTATAGTCATAGAGCAGAAGGAATCCCTTGTCGAGTATGAGCGCACGGGGATCCAGGTGGACGCAATCGTCTCAAACCAGCTTCTTATCAACATATTTGAGCACAACACGCCCCTCCACGACGGGGCTGTGATAATACGCGGAAACAGAGTGACATACGCCACATGCTATCTCCCTCTTTCCAATAATCCGGAGCTTAAGGCGATGGGAGTCGGAACAAGGCACAGGGCAGGGGTCGGAATCTCCGAGGTTGCTGACTCTTTGACGGTGATAGTGTCCGAGCAGACCGGAAAGATAAGCGTGGCGTACACGGGAAAAATAGAGACGAATCTCAGCTCGGAGCAGCTTCGCGAGCGGCTCCAGATGATTTTAAACAACAAAATGTCGGAAGAAAAAACCTCCGGAAAGAAAAAAAGGATAGGAAAGCGCAGGGAAAAGCAATAGATGAGAAAGAAATTTTTTCATAACTGGGGACTGAAGCTGGGCTCCCTTGCCCTGGCATTTCTGCTTTGGCTTCTGGTGACGCAGCTTGACGACCCCGCCGAGAACAGAACATTCAGAGGAGTGCCGGTGACATTGATAAACACTGAGCTTCTCGACCAGCAGAACAAGGTTTATGAGGTTCTGGACGGCACCGATACGGCGACGGTGACGGTGCGTGCGCCGGGAAGCATCATAAAAAACCTGGATGTCTCCGACATTGTGGCTGTGGCGGATATGAGTAAGCTGACGGAGATCAATACAATCGCGATCTCATTTTCGGCGCAGACCTCGGACGATGTAAACTATATAAGAGGAACCCCTGATGTAATACGGCTGAACGTGGAAGACAGGGAGAGGAAATGGGTCAGAGTCGGATATAATATCAGCGGTGAGGTCGCGGACGGATATATGATATCGAGCGTTCAGCTCGACCAGACGCAGATCGAGATAACAGGGCCGAAATCGGCGGTTGATTCCGTGAAAAGCGCAAGAGTTGACATCGACGTTTCCGGAGCCACATACGGGCTGTCGGCAAATCTTGAAGTGCATCTGTACGACGCGGACGGCGGACTTCTGGATCTTGACAGTATAACGAAAAATGTGAATTATGTGCGTCTTGCCGTTGAGATCCTTGCGACTAAGGAGGTGCCCGTTGCGGTGATAGTCTCAGGCGATCCTGCCGACGGATATATGGCTACAGGTGAGATTTCCTGTGAGCCTGAAAATGTCATGATAGCCGGTACTGCCTCGGCACTGGCGCAGATAGACAGGATTGAGATACCGGCGGATATGACGGACGCTGTCGGAAATGTGGTGAATAC
>CANQSE010000138.1 GCA_947626405.1 uncultured Acetatifactor sp.
CATGAACAAAAGTATCGACTTTATCGTCAGCTACGTAAGGGACGGTAATTCCACCGAGGCGTTGTATACTGCCACGACGCTGGACGAGCTTCTTGAGAACAATTTCGAGATCTACGAGCAGCAGCTCAGGCGCAGAAGCTTCGAAAAACAGGGAGTTTTGCGGGTTGTGCCCGGAATCATGCGCATGGCGGAATACAATGTATTCATGATTTATCTGGTAAATCAGCAGGGATATATCGTGTGGAGCTTTCAGCCCATGGAGGATTACGACAATCTCTATGCCCTGAAGGGTATGTCGTGCCAGGATCTGGATGGGGACGGCATGAAGGATCTGCTGGTGCTGTGCCGTTTCAGCTATACGGACGGGGACGGAGAGATGGTAATTGACACCGTGTGCGACATCTATTACCAGAGGACGGACGGTTTTGAACAGGACAGGGAATTTGCGGACACCTATCAGTGTACCGAGGAGGATACGGTGAGCGGCCTTGTTGCGCTTATCAGAGAATACTGGGGATGGGGAACGGAAAATGATTAAAATACTGATCGTGGATGATGAAAAGCCTATTTGCGACCTGATCGATATCAACCTGTCGTCTGCGGGATATCAATGCAGATCCGTGCAGGACGGACTGGAGGCGCTGGATCTCATCGAAAAGGAGGAGTATGACCTTATTCTGCTCGACGTGATGCTTCCGGGCGCAGACGGTTACGACATTATGGAATATATACGTCCGCTTCGGATACCGGTGATTTTTATCACGGCAAAGCATGAGGTCAGGGACAGGGTTAAGGGGCTTAAGCTGGGCGCGGAGGACTATCTTGTAAAGCCGTTTGACGTGGTTGAGCTGATGGCAAGAGTGGAAGTGGTGCTTCGCCGCTACCACAAGACCGAAAGCATACTGACAGCAGGGGATGTGACGGTTGATGTGGAGGCGAGAAAAGTGACGAAGGCAGGCGTACCGGTGTTTCTCACAAACAAGGAATACGGTCTGCTTGTTCTTTTTATACGTAACAAAAACATAGCGCTCTTTCGCGAGAATCTCTATGAGAGAGTGTGGGGAGACGAATACCTTGGCGACAGCAGGACGCTTGATCTCCATGTACAGCGGCTGCGCAGGAAAATGGGATGGGAAGAAAAGCTTGTAGCTGTTTACAAAATCGGATATCGTCTGGAGATCTGACATATGAAATTTCTGTATAAAATTTTACTGTGTATAATCATCATAACGGCGGTGTCATTTGGACTGAGCGGGTATTTTTTTGTGGATTATGTTTTCAGGACGGCTCTCGACAGAGAAGTTGACCAGGCCCTGGACGACAGCAACATACTCCAGTTTGCGATGAAAACCGCGGCGCTCAACATACCTACCAAGTACGACATCCTGCAGGATACGGCAGTTCAGGAGATCGGTATGAACCTTGAGAAAACCGGACAGGGGACGGGGCGCCTCATCAGAATTTCCGACGAGCTGCGCAGGCCGCTTTACGCAGGAAACGGTTTTGCACAGAACAAGGACATCCTGGAAAATGTAAAAGAGGACACGGTAATGTGGCAGATCCTTTCCCAGGGCGATCGCTATTATATTCATACCGGAACTATCGTTGACACCATTGATCGAAAGCTTTACCTCGAGACCATGGAGGACGTGACAAGAGTATATGACGAGCGGGCGACGGGATTTGGCGTATATCGTCAGGTTACGCTTGTCATGCTTCTGTGTACCGCTGTAGTCATGTTTTTTATCTGTACACTGCTTACAAAGCCCATAAGACTGCTCACCAGAGCGACACGGAAAATGGCCGCGGGCGATTACGGCTATCGGGCAAAGCAGGTCAGCAACGACGAGCTGGGGCAACTGACCCAGAACTTTAACAGCATGGCGAACGTTCTGGAAAACACCATAGAAGAACTTCAGGACGCCGTAAGGGCGAGAGAGGATTTCATCGCCGCCTTTTCCCATGAGTTAAAAACTCCTCTGACCGCAATCATAGGGTACGCCGACCTGCTGCGCTCCAGAAAGCTTGACGATGACAAGCATTTCATGTGTTCCAACTATATCTATACTGAAGGGAAACGGCTGGAAACCATGTCGTTCAGGCTTCTGGACATAATCGTCACGAAAAGGGGAAAGGCGGACCTTCTGCCCGTTGAGGCGGAGGAATTTGCCCGTTATCTGGAGGAAATGTTCGGAGAAAACACCAATCAGGAGTTCAGAGTGTCTTTTGAGCCCGGCACGGTGTATGCGGATCTGAATCTGATTAAATCCGTCCTGCTTAATCTTCTGGACAATGCCTTTAAGGCGTCGTCCCCGGGAGGAGTGGTTGAGGTGTCGGGGGAAAATACTTCCACAGGGTACCTTTTCAGGGTGAGGGATTTCGGAATAGGGATTCCCGAGGAGGAGCTTAACAAAGTAACGGAAGCCTTTTATATGGTGGATAAATCGAGATCGCGAAGCAGAAACGGCGCCGGACTCGGCCTGGCGCTGTGCGTTCAGATCCTCAATCTGCACGACAGCAGGCTGAACATTGAGAGCAAAGAGGGAGAGGGAACATGTATCAGCTTTGAACTGCCGCGAAGGGAACAGACGCAGAGAAACGGGGGCGGTGCGGAAAATGAAAAATAAGAGAATAAGCCTGCTTCTGCTTCCGCTTGCTGCTGTGATAACAGGTATGGCGGTGTGGGGGCCGGAGGCGCTTGAAAAATACCGTGACAATGCAATTTTTAACAGGATCCGTACCCACGAGGCCGAAACCAGCACCGCAGGGTACCGTTACGCCTTAAGCGGCAGCGATAAACTCTACATTCTCTCCATGAGTCTTAATAACCAGATTCAGCCGGAGAGCGAACAAAACGCCATGACGCGCTCCGAGGAGTCCGCCGATCTGGATTATCAGGAGCTGACGGGAACATATACCATGGTGGTAAACCACAAGGATCCAAACGGAAAGGAAATTTCAGAGAGCGAAGGCATAAGGCTGTGCAACAGGGGCATTGGGGAACTGAAGGAGCTTGGCATCCTGCCGGAGTCTGTAAAAGAGCTGGCGGAGAGCTCATACAGCGCCGTGATGTACTCCGCCATCGACGTTCCGGAGCCCCGCAACAACGTGCTGGTATGGAAGATCAGCCTTGACACGGGGAAACAGACCGCCAACAGATCAAACAGGCTTCTGGACGCCTATGTGGACGCAGACACCGGAAAAATTTATGAGTTTTACGTACGGACGGAGCTTTCAAGATGGGAGGATATAGACCCTGACGCCATCATTCAGACCTGGGCCGAATATATGGGACTGGGGGAGCCGGAAGAATACGGGGGGGCGAATCCGCTTTCAGAGACTACGCCCTATTTCAAAAAATATGTATTTGACGGTATGGACGACGGGAGCACGGTAGTTACCATAGGATTTTATGAAGGGATTAACGAACTGTTTTTAAAGATCTCAAGGTAGGACAGGGGCGGTTCGTAACAGTCAAGCCTTTCCCCTGCAAGGCGTGCCCGGTACTGCCGATGTTCTCCCGACAGACGCGCTTTCGCTCGGCTTAGCACGTAACGGACACCAGGCTCGAAAGTACCTCGCATTTCTCTAAAAGCGACCTGCTGTGGATAAAACTGCGGAAACTCAAGAAAAGGTTTGACGGATAATAGAGTAACTGCTAAACTATAGAACGGTGAATTGTTTATCGCCTGGTGCGGGCAGAGACTTTCCGCGGATATGATCCCGATCTGGGCTATGAGTTCCTGAGAAATGTGATCGCGGATCAGGATTACAAGACGAGAGGATGCGATATCAGCGCGGATGAGATCTAAACACGGGGACCTGGAGCAATGTGATTGTGGTCGGCACCCCCGGCTCCGGTTTCGGGCCAAGCGGTGAGCACTATTTCCGCCTGACGGGGTTTGGAAATTACGAGAACACGGTGGAAGCTTTGGACCATATCAAGGCGATGAAGATATAAGGAGTGGATAATGGGACATGTTGCAGAAAAGATTAGAACATGGATTTTGTTCGTCGGAGTTGCCTTGATCATGTTGGAGGGGATCTTCGTGGAATACACGGTGGATTCTGAGTATGCTATTGCGCAGTCCTTCCGGATGGTCAGGGGGGATGACCTGTTTCTGCAGATGTGGGAACCCCACCAGACGTCCGCCTTTTTGTGTGCCGGCCTTATCTGGATCTGGATGAAGCTGACAGGTACGCTTACAGGAGTCGTTTTGTTCCTGCATTTTGCGGGGCTGATTTTGAAAGCGGCGGTTTTTGTTTTTCTGTACAGAACACTGAAGGGATATTTCGAGTCAGAAATCCTGATTGTGGTGGGAATCGTATTTTTTGCCATAAGTCCTAAGGGACTGCTTTTGCCTGAATTTTCCAATATGCAGGTGTATTTTTCAGTCTGCCTGTTTTGCTGCCTTTTCCGGTTCCTGCAGAATCAAAATAAAGTGTGGTGGCTTTGTTTAGCGGCGGTTTCCCTCTGCCTGGAGGTCCTGTCCTATCCGTCCTGCATACTGGTTTATTTGATTGCCGTGTTTTTTCTCTGGAAATGCAGTGAAAAGAAAGGGCGGAATATCCTGTTGTTTACAGGAATCTGTGGTGCCGCCGGGGGCGGCTTTGTCCTGTATTATGTGCATAAGCTGGGTATGGATGTGTTTCTGGAATGTGTGGGATGGATCATCGGAGGGGATGACACTCACATGGGGTATCAGACCAGCAAATGGAATGCCGTGGGACATGAGACCTTGATAGCAGTTCTTTTCTATTTTGGACTGACAGTCGTCACGATGCTCATATTGTTGATACGCCGAAAGAAAGGGAGGACTTCAGATTCCGCCCTAATTGAATTTGTATATTTGTTTTTTGCCTTATTGAGCGTGATCAGTGTCACAAAGTGTTTTATACAGGCAGACTATTATCTCCCAAGAGAGGGAGGAATTATACTGCTTGATCTGGAGGACCTGTATCCGCCGTTGATCTGTCTTGGCGTTTTATCCCTGAGAAATTGCAGCAGAGAACGCAGGCTTTTGATCGGGATGGGAATTGCAATCAGTTCCGGAGGAATTTTGGCAACGCTTCTTCTCACGAATCTCGGTCTGAATCATGCAATAAAATATGGGGTTTTGGCCTTGGTTCTTGCAATTGCGTCGGTTGGACAGCGAGTTAAAGAGCATTGTCTGTGCGGATGTGGGAAATGGATCGTTTATGGAGTATTGTTTGCGCTTGTTTTTCGTAATGCATTTTTGTTCTATCCCATTGAAATGTTGCATTATAACACCAATATCCTGGAAGTGCGAAATGTTGTGAGGAGTGGACCGGCCGTTGGGATTTTTTCGGACTATATGGGTCCTTACATCATAAATAAGGACATGCAGGAGTGGAAGGAAATGGTGAGACCCGGGGATAACGTCATTATTGTAGGTGGATATTCTGCGAGCACGATTGCCTATCTGTATGAAGATGTAAACATCTGTGTGGATTCTACGATTTGTACGCCCACTTACAACGAGAAACTGTTGCGTTACTGGGAGCTGAATCCGGATAAGGTTCCGGATGTGGCGGTGGTAGACTGCTGGTATGGACAGTTGAGAGTTGATGAAAATTCCTGGATCATGCAGTGGATCTACAAGGAATTTGGAAAGGACTCCTATCAGGACGGAACCTTTATACGATGCTATAGAAAAGAGAAATAAGCTCAGCCGAAAAATGTTCTTTCCATAGTCATTTGCATAGAGTATGGAAATGTAGAACTCGTATTTTTAAAGAGAAACGAACGAATAGTAAAATTGGTTTACGAGAAAACGCTGCGGAAACTCAAGAGATTTATGCTTGCATTTTAGGGGAATTTATGTTAGAATTTTCCATTGTCAGGGCGCCAATGCCTGCATGGGTGGATTCCCGAGTGGCCAAAGGGGACAGACTGTAAATCTGCTGCAAATTGCTTCGGTGGTTCGAATC
>CANQSE010000139.1 GCA_947626405.1 uncultured Acetatifactor sp.
CCTAAAAAACTGAACCGTTACGCAATTTCTGCCCTAAGCTGAATGTTTACAAATACTCTATCCGAAAGCTGAGCTTCTCTTTCTCCCCCACTTCCATAACGACATATGACGGCCTGTGCCCTTCCTGCCTGGGATAGGACAGACTGCCCGGGTTTACGGCAATCACCTTTGAGGAACGGTCCACGACCGGCCTGTGGCTGTGCCCGTACATCACGATATCCACGCCCTTGATAAAAGCCTCCTGTTTGATGCGCTCATTCCCCATCGAGACATAATAGTTATGCCCGTGAGTGACCCATACCCTGTACGGACCAATGTCAAGATCAAGCTCTCTCGGAAGATTGGAGAAAAAATCATTATTCCCGAGAACTATGTACACGGGACAGTCAACGGCCTGTGACAGCGCGTACTCGCTGCCTTCCGCATCCCCGCAGTGAATTACCATATCGGGATTTTCCTTTTTTACCACTTCAAAATAACTGTCATTCTTTCTGTGAGTATCACTTACGATTAAAACCTTCATTCTTTTTCAGTACCTCTTTCATCTGCTCAAGCGCCTTTCCCCTGTGACTGATCCTGTTTTTTTCTTCAGCAGTCATCTCCGCCGTCGTCTTCGCATATTCAGGCACATAAAAAATGGGATCATATCCGAAGCCTCCCGTGCCCTTCTGCTGCCTGCCGATCCGCCCTTCAACGGCAGCCTGTACCGTAAACTCCCTGCCGTCGGCAAGCACCGCGGCAATGGCACATACAAATCTGGCAGTCCGCTTTTCGTCAGGGACACCGCTTAAACGTCCGATCAGTTCCTTGTTTTTTATATCGTAGGGTGTGTCCTCTCCCAGATATCTTGCAGAATAAATTCCAGGCTCGCCGCCCAAAGCGTCGATCACAAGTCCGGAATCGTCAGCAAGCACCGCGCAGCCTGAGTCATTAAGACCCGCCTTCAGACATGCGGCCGACACCGCCCTGGCTTTTATCAGCGCATTTTCTTCAAAAGACCCGCCGTCCTCATCAATATCAGTCCGGATTCCCGCCTCACTCATGGAGAGTATCTCCGCTCCCGTATCCTCCAGGATACTCCTGATTTCCTTCATTTTTCCCTGATTTCCCGTGGCAAAAATGATCCTGTTTATCCCGCTCATTGCGCTTCCTCCCGCCGGAATCTACGGCTCCTCAATCTGCTCCAGCTTCCCGCACGCTTCCCTGATTCCGTTTATAATCCCCGCCGCCAGTTTTTCCCTGTAGACATCCTGCGTAAGAAGCGTCTCCTCAGTCTCGTTGGAAAGATACCCTACAGACAGCTCCATTGCGGGAATGTCCAGACCTTTAATCATACTCCCGTCATCCAGTGCAAAAAGACCCACCGCCCTGTTGCTGGACGCAGCGGTGACTTCCCTTGTGACGATATCCGCAAGTTCCGCATTGCCAAAAACCGGTATAAAATAATCTTCGTCATAAAACCCCGTGATGCCGTACTTTTCCGAATGTTCCTTATCCGAAGAAGCCACGATCCTTATATAAAGATCCGCTCCCAGCTCCTTTGCCAGTTCCAGACGTTTCTCCCCGCTCACAAACGAATCCTCTGTTCTTGTGATGTAAAGTCTCACGTTTTGAACGTCAAAATTCTTCTGCACCTGCCGCGCCACTTCCAGCGTCAGCTCCTTTTCCGTGAGCCCGTATCCCGAAGCTCCCGTTTCACTGCCGCCGTACGCGGGATCCAAAACCACGAGGAAATCATAAAGCTCCCTTGGCCTGCTGCACACAATAGTCAGCTCACTGCCTTCCATTGTACTGCGGTATTCCCGCAGTTCCTTCATAGTAAGCCTGAGAATAATACCCTGTTCCCATTCCCTTACATATCCGGAGCCGATAAGCGAAATATCTCCGTACACAGAGTTTTGACGGTAAAAATCCTCCTGCGCCCCCTCGAGATAGATCCAGAGTTCCCCGCTCATATAACGGTTTTCCATCACTATGTTTTCCGGCTTCAGATCCTTTGGCAGAGGTATGCGGAAGGTTTCTTCATCGGTCTGCGCGGCCTTAAAAAGAAGCGCATACTCCGTCTGGGCTTCAGTATTTCCCGCTTCCGTGGAAATGGCCGGCTGTTCCTTTGACATATCCGCAATCACAATTGTTTTCCTGCAGCCGTACCAAATCATCCCCCACATACTGATCCCGCAGACCGCCGCCCACACGGCAAACAGTATGTTCATATTATGTTTCTCGACAGCAGGATCAATCTTTTTCAATCTTTCTCTCCCGTTTTGGAGGTTTGGGGCCCAGGAACTGATAATAGTAGGTCTTCATCATTCCGTTGTAAATCTTCCGGTTCCTGTCGGCCTTTCGTCCGATATCGTGTTCCGCGTTTTCATAGGATGTTATCATGTAAAGGCTCCAGGAATCAAGCGCCCGAAAACGCTCCCCGAGGGCGCTGTAGATAGCCGGCAGCTCGCTTTTGTCCTGAAGACGCTCCCCATAAGGAGGATTTGTGATCAAAAACCCGTACTTTTTGGGGTGGCTAAGCTGCGATATATCCCTCCGCTGAAAATGTATAAGCTTATCAACGCCCGCCAGTTTTGCATTTTCCCTGGCGATGCTTACCATTGCGTCGTCCGCGTCGTAACCCTGGATATCAGTGTCCACCGAAAAATCCGCCGCCTCCGCGGCCTCGTCCAAAGCGTCGTACCACACTTTCCGTCCGGCCACATGCTCCCAGCGCTGCGCCGTAAATTCCCGCTTTATCCCCGGGGCGACACCTGCTGCCATCATTGCCGCTTCGATTGGAAAAGTCCCGCTTCCGCAAAACGGGTCTACCAGGATCCTGTCTTTGTTCCAGGGCGTCAGCATAATCAACGCCGCCGCCAGATTTTCCGCAATCGGCGCCTTCGCCGTAAGCTTCCTGTACCCTCTCTTGTGAAGGGATTCTCCTGTGCTGTCCAGGCCGACCGTCACCTGATCCTTCATAATAAAGACGCGCACGGGGAAGCTTTCCCCGTTTTCCTCAAACCATCCGATTCCGTATTTATCCCGAAGCCTGTCCACCATGGCTTTCTTCATGACTGACTGAATATCTGAGGAACTGAAAAGCCTGGATTTTATTCCGGCGGCTTTCGCCACCCAGAATTTCCCGTCCCTCGGTATGTACTCCTCCCACGGCAGAGCTTTTGTACCCTGAAACAATTCTTCAAATGTCTCGGCGTGAAATCTTCCCACCTTTATAAGTATACGTTCAGCCGTCCGCAGAAATATGTTTGAGCGGCAGAGAGCTTCCTCATCCCCGTAAAATGTGACTCTGCCGTCCTCCACCTCCGTGACGTCATACCCCAGATCGGTTATCTCCCGTTTTAAAACGGCTTCCATCCCAAAGTGGCAGGGCGCGATCAGCTCATATTTTCTCATAACCTTCCTCCGCCCGCTTAAAAATTTTTTTACAGCACCCTCAGTATACATTTTTTTCCCGATTATGTAAATAGGGACGCCGGCAAGATTTCCCGTCCGGCGTCCCGTCAGCCAGGACTTAGTAGTTGTTGCTCTGGTTGTTCTGGTTCTGGCTGTTGTTCTTATTCTGATTGTTCTTCTGGCTGTTCTGATTCTGGTTGTTCTGATTCTGACTGTTCTTGCAGTTCTCAGAGTTTGTACTATTGTTGTACTTATTGTTGTTGTCCATACTTCCTCTTTTCCGCCGTCTTAACGGCCGAAGCCCTACGACAGCATTGGTTTCCAGGGGCTTCGCATATGGTCTGCAAAGCGTCTGACTCCTGTTTGTTATCGGTTACATGAGGTAGTATGTCAAAAGCAGGTTAAAAATATACCCTGCGCTTTCTGGTACTTTGGTACTAATTTTGCTGATTTTAATTTGCTGATTTTAATTTTCTGATTATATTTATGAACCGGTTTCAGGTCAGCCAGTCCCTGAACAGCTTTACAACAAAGGACACCAGCGCTATAAGCAGCACCACAGGGAGCACAATGTATAAGAAATATAAAAAAAGATGAAAAATCACCGAGAGAATAAGAACAAAAACCACTGCTCCCACAATCACGAACGCCCATAATTTAATGCGGGAGCGCAGCCCTCCTGCCGGAGCCCCTTCATCTTCCTCCTGTCTGCTAAACCCTCCGACAAATCCGCCATTGTATGACTGACCCTCTCTGCCGTCGCGGTATTCTTCCTCTCTGGCGCCCTGCGTCTGGATAATTGTCTTTGCAATCAGTCTGGGATCTCCAAGCTCGTCCAGGACTTCCTCCTCGCTTCGGCCCTTTCTGATTTCAATATTTATGTAGTCTTCATAGTATTTTACGTTTTCCGCCACACTTTCCGCCGGAATACGGCCGCTTAAAGCCGTGCGCAGCGTATTCACAAATTCCTGTCTTTTCATGCCGCCACTCCCTGTCCTTCCTGTCCTTTATGTCCTTTATATCCTTTATGTCCTTCCTGTCCTTCCTGTCCTTTAAATCACCATTTTTTACGTGGACATTCCTGAGCCGCCAGAGCCGCCCGCAGCTCCACATAACAGCCGCAGCTTCGGCACATAGCCTGAAACAGGAGCTCACAGTCCCGACATACTAAAAGCCGGCTCTCATAGACATCCTGTGACGCCCTGACGTCAGGATCCAGATTATCAATATACTGTCTGAGCGAGCGAAAATACTCCTCGCCGGTCTGCGCTTCTCTGAGCAGACATTTTCTGCAGATGCGAAGCTCACCCTGTTCCATCCCGATTACCCCGTAAAACAAAAAACAGCGGAACCTTCCTTTCAAAGGTTCCAACTGTCTCCTCCAGCGTGCGTTAGAGGATTCGAACCCCCGACCTTTTGGTCCGTAGCCAAACGCTCTATCCAGCTGAGCTAAACGCACATTTCAAATTCGCAGACATCAGTCCGTACTCGCTGTTACAAGATGTACACCTGCGACAGTAAGTATAATAACCTCTTTATCGCAGAATGTCAAGCACTATTTTTCAGACCGGATCCAACCGCTTTTGACCAATTTGGTCATTTATTTTTCACTTTTTAATATTTTATCCGTTTTGACTCAGCCGCATACTTCTCTCATGTCGTTTTCATACTTTTCTCATGTCATTTTTCTGCTTCTATCGTGTCGTTTTTTGTCTTAATATCTTGAAATTTCAGGATATTTTTGTATATGACGTTTATGTCGTCTTACATGTCGCAAACAGTGTCACCTTTTTTATCACCCCTCATATTTTTATAATAAGCAGTAAAAAAGGAATTATTTAATATGGCTATTGGATATCTACAGGTTCAGGTTAGGACCGCTCAAAATGCCATCCCATTGGACGGCGCACAGGTCAGAATCCTGGACAACGAAGGAAATACCCTTTATTCCCTCACTACCGACAACAGCGGCCAGGCGCAGACTGTACGCCTTGAAACTGTTGACCGCAGCTATTCACTTGATCCGGATTATTCCGGAAATCCCTACTCATCCTACAATGTTATCGTAAATCTTGAGGGTTTTCAGTCAGCCTCCGTGACGCAGATACCGATTTACGACGAGCAGACGGCAACTCTGCCCGTGACGCTGCTGCCCCTTCGCGAGAAACAGCCCAGGCTTGGCTCGGAAAACACAATCGCCATCGGACCGCCCGCCGTCACAATGACAGGAGAGCGGAACCAGGAGGGCACTTCCGCGGAACCGCGCGTGCTGCGCCAGGACGTAATACCGAATCCCATCACGGTTCACATGGGAGCCCCCGGGACTTCAGCGGCCAATATACAGGTGCCGTTTGCCGATTATGTAAAAAACGTCGCAAGCTGCGAAATTTACCCGACATGGCCCACAGCGGCTCTGAAAGCCAATATTTACGCCATAATGACCTTTGCAATAAACAGAGTATACACGGAGTGGTACCGCAGCCGCGGCTATAACTTTGACATTACAAACAATACCGCTTACGATCAGTATTATGTACAG
>CANQSE010000140.1 GCA_947626405.1 uncultured Acetatifactor sp.
TTGGCCGCCTCGATGGCCGCCAGCTGATCCTCCGTCTCCTCAAAGGGAAACATTTCCTCAAATTCCTTCTGCCAGACCGTATCCTTTCCAAACTGGTAGCCTTCGCTCTGCTGGCGGCGGGCGTACAGCTCCACAAGATCCTTCGCCACCTCGTCCACAGCGCTGCGGACCTTTGCCTTTGTCTTTTCCCACTCCCGGCTGCCCAGCTTATTAAGCTTCGGCTTCCTGTCCCCGGAGGAGGCGTATTTCTGAATCACGTCAAGGCCCGTGGCAAGCACATAGAGATTGCCGCCGTCGCCATATTCTATCTTCATGTAGTCTTTGACTACATTTTCCATTTCCACCTTCTCTATGCCCCGGTAAATGCCGAGCCCGTGGCTTTCATGGACCACGTAATCGCCGACCTTGAGGTCGTTAAAATCCTGTATCTTCTGTCCCTGATAAATTTTTTTTGCCCGTTTTCGTTTCTTTTCCGCACCAAATATATCCGTCTCGGAGAGGACAACAAACTTAAGCAGGGGATACTCAAATCCCCTGTTTACATGTCCGTAAAAGGTCACAACCTCCCCGGGCTGCACCTCTCTCTGCGGATCCTCCGTAAATACGGCGGTCAGATCATTGTCCCTGAGATCCTCGGCAAGCCGCTTCGCCCTGGTCCTTGAACCGGAGAGAAGAAGCACACGGCATCCGTTTTTTCTAAACTGCTTCAGATCCTTTACCAGAGTCTCGAAGCTGTTGTTGTACGGAGCGACATTCCTGGCCGCCGCGTCCATTTTCCTGTCTGCCCTGAAATACCCGCCCCGCGCATCCAGCATTGATATGAGGGCAAGACTTGCCTGCGACAGCTTTGCCGCCACCTGTTCACCGCTATAGAGGACATCCGCCTGACCCGGCAGAACGTATCCTTTCTCGGCGCGATTTATCATGCTCTCACGAAACTCAAGCTCCACCGCTTCAGCCTGCTCCTTAAGACGCATGGGCTCATCCATGAAAAAAACAGGTCTTTTCGGATCTCCTCCGCCCTCCCCGGCCACATGGCACAAAAGCTCCGGAAGCGTCACCGTATCCTCAAAAAAATAGCGGATGTAACCCTCAAGATTTGCATGGTTCCTAAGCTCAAGGAGCTGATTTTTAAGCTCGCTCACCTGATTTTTTATGCGGCCTGCCTCCTCCGGTCTGTGAGCCTCCCTGAAATATGCCTCACGGCGTTTTGCGTCCTCCTCAAGCCTCTTTAAGCCATTTCTGACACCGGTGTCGTCAATTACAAACTCCGTTGCGGGATAAATGCTGACGCTCTCAAGCTTTTCTATGGAGCGCTGGCTTAAGATATCAAAGCTGCGAACGGATTCCACCTCATCTCCCCAAAGCTCGATCCGGTACGGATTTTCCTCGGTGAGATCATAGATGTCCACGATTCCGCCGCGGACGGAAAACTGCCCCGGACTTTCCACCTGATAAGTTCTCTCGTACCCAAAATCGCTAAGCCTTCCGATAAGCTCAGACTCCCGACAGACTCCTCCGCGGGCAATCTCAATCACATCCTTTTTACGGCTCCACATCACCTGCGGCGCCATCAGTGCGGCATAGGTTGTGACGATCGTAACGGGTTTCCCCTCCATCAGCCTGCGCAGGGTTTTTACACGCTCCCTCACAAGCTGATTCCCGTGAATGTCGGCCTGGAAAAAAATCAGATCCTTTGCGGGATAAAGCATGACATTTCTGTCATAAAATTTATATTCCTCATAATATTCCCTGGCCTTCATATCACTGTATGTCACAATGACCTTTATGCCAAATCCCCTGCCGAGCCCGTACATCATATGAAGCTTCTGCGAGTCAACGCAGCCCGTCACCGAAACGGGCGCTCCTCCCTTTTTAAGCCTTTCCTCTATGGAGCTGTATTCCGCCAGCTCATGAAGCGGCGCAAGCAATAACTGCATATATCCTCTTTTCCGCTGCCCTCAGGTCAGCCCTTACTCTATGCCGTCTGCAGGGACAATCCGGCCGTTAAAATCATTCATGGCTGCGTCCACGCCCCTTGCAATAATTACGCGTATGGCTTCCACCGCCATATCCACGGCCTGATCCACCACAGCCCGCTCACCTTTCGTAAAATGGCCGAGCACATGATCCACAAGATCATGATCCTGCGGTTTATGGCCGACTCCCACCTTTATCCTCATAAAGTCCTCATGTCCGAGGTTTGCAATAATATTTTTTAACCCGTTGTGACCTCCGGCGCTTCCCTTTTTCCTGATACGTATCTGCCCAATATCAAGGCTCACGTCGTCGGATATCACGATCAGCTCCTTCGTCTCGTCTATTTTATAGTAATCAGTCAACATCCTGACGCTTTCGCCGCTTAAATTCATAAATGTCTGGGGCTTTACAAGTATGCACTTCTGGCCCTCCACGCTTCCCTTTCCGATAACGGCTCTGTGTTTTTTTTCAAGCAGCGAGGTCCCCTCCTGTCCGGCCAGCTCATCCACGACGTCAAAACCGATATTATGCCTTGTATTCTCATACTGCTTTCCCGGATTTCCAAGTCCCACAATAATATACATTTTTCCTGCCTTTTCTGCCCGCGTGTAAAAGCCGCGGACCCTGACGCTGTAAATTTTACATCTGTTTTCTATTCTCTCATCTTTTGCCGCAAAAAACAAGCCGTTACCGAAAGCATGACAAAAAAACCGAAAAAAAGACAAAAAAAGAGCCGCTCGACGCGGTCTCTTTTTTCAGCCGTTAATATTGCACGGGAAGATCGTCGTTCAGATCCTCCAGCGTTTTTTCATATTTTTCGAGTATAATGCGCTGGATCATGTCTCTGGTGTCCGTATTGATTGGGTGGGCTATGTCCTTGTACTCGCCGTCCGCCGCTTTTCTTGCGGGCATAGCGATGAACAGGCCCTTTTCCCCTTCAATAATCTTGATGTCATGTACCACGAAAACATCGTCCAGAGTAATGGATACGACAGCCTTCATCCTTCCCTCTTTGGCAATTTTACGTACACGTACATCTGTAATCTTCATGTGCACTGCCCCTTTCTTATTTTGGCGGCTTAGGCAACGGCTCCTGTCCGCCTGTCATCTACATGGTGTACCTTTCATTTCTCTCCACCACAATACGTATCTTACCCTCCTCTCCCACATAACGGGAATTGGCCCTTATGGTTCCGTGACTTTCCACAATGCAGTTTTCAATGTAGGTATTGTCACCGATATACACGTCGTTCAGAATTATGGAATTTCTGATAACGCAGTTGTTGCCAATATAGCTCTTTTTAAACACAACGGAGTTTTCAACCGTGCCGTTTACAATACATCCGCTCGAGATGAGGCTGTTCTTTACGTTCGTCCCCACGTTGTACTTTGCGGGCGGAAGATCGTCCACCTTTGAGTATATATCCGGATACTGCTTGAAGAAATAATGGCGCACATCCGTCTTTAAAAAGTCCATGTTGGTGCTGTAATAATCCTCTACGGACGCCACGTTTCTCCAGTAATCCTTCATCTTGTAGCCGTAGACGCGCTTCACGTCCTTATAACGGATCAGGATGTCCCTTACGAAGTCATAGCGATCCTCCTCGGCGCACTTTTCAATCATCTCGATCAACTGTCTGCGCCTGAGGACATAAATTCCGCAGGAGATTGTGTTTGACTTTGCCTGCAGAGGCTTCTCCTCAAATTCCTCGATCCGGCTCTCCTCATTCATGCGGATTGTGCCGAACCGCTCAATGTTATACCCGGGTTCCATCTCACGGCACACCACGGTAATGTCCGCTTTCTTCTCAATGTGATACTCAAGCACCTTGTTGTAATCCATCTTGTAGACTCCGTCTCCGGAGGCGATCACCACATAGGGCTCATGGCTCTGCTTCAGCCACTCCAGGTTCTGATAAATGGCGTCTGCCGTTCCTCTGTACCAGTTGCTGTTGTCGGAGGTCACGGCGGGTGTCAGCACGAAAAGTCCTCCCTGCTTACGTCCGAAATCCCACCATTTGGAAGAATTAAGGTGCTCATTCAGGCTCTTTGCGTTGTACTGCGTCAGGACAGCCACACGCTGTATATGTGAATTTGTCATATTGCTGAGTGTAAAATCTATGCTTCGGTAGCTGCCCGCGATCGGCATTGCACAAATGGCTCTTTTCTGTGACAGCTCCTGCATCCTGTGGTTATTGCCCCCTGCTAAAACGATTCCGATTGCTCTCACTACTGTTCACCTGCCTTAATCAAAGATTTGCCGCTTTCGAGCCGGCCCTCCTCATAATCCGAAGCCTGGGTAACTCCGAAGACAACTGTATTCTTCCCCACGTTTATGCCGTTTGGAATCACGCTCTTTTCACCAATGGTAGCAAGTCCGTGATTATAGATATGAGGCGCCGTATCGTTTTCAACCTCATCGCCCACACCTACTTTTACGTTGTTTCCGATAGTGACGTCCTCCGCCACAATGGCCTTGTTCAGCTCGCAGCCGTCTCCTATGCAGGTGTGGTTCATTATAATTGAGTCGCGCACCACAGTACCTCTGCCGATTGTAACTCCGCAGCCAATCACGGAGTTGTAGACTTCTCCGTAGATATCCGAGCCCTCTCCCACGATGCTGCGCTCGATGACGCTCGCGGAATCAAGGTACTGCGGCGGCTGGATCTCGCTCTTTGTGTAGATCTTCCAGTATTCTTCATACAGATTGAACTCCGGAACAATGTCAATCAGCTCCATGTTTGCCTCCCAGTAAGAGCTGAGCGTTCCGACGTCCTTCCAATATCCCGTAAACTCATATGCGTAAAGAGGTGCGCCATGCTCATGGCAGTATGGAATTACATGCTTTCCAAAATCAAGCGCCGGCTGGTCGGCCATTGCGATCAGGGCTTCGCGCAGAGTCTTCCAGTTAAAGATATATATGCCCATGCTGGCAAGATTGCTCCTGGGATGCTCCGGCTTTTCCTCAAATTCGGTAATCCGTCTGTTTTCATCCGTAATCATGATTCCGAAACGGCTTGCCTCCTCCAGGGGGACAGGCATTACGGCGATGGTGACTTCGGCATTGTTGGCCTTGTGGAAATCCAGCATCACCTCATAATCCATCTTATATATATGATCCCCCGACAGGATCAGCACGTAATCCGGATTGTAGCTTTCCATGTATTCAAGGTTCTGATATATGGCGTTGGCGGTTCCCGTATACCACTCGCTGTTTGAACTTTTCTCATACGGCGGCAGAACCGTCACACCACCTATGTTACGGTCAAGATCCCAGGGAATCCCTATTCCTATGTGAGTATTCAGGCGCAGCGGACGGTACTGTGTCAGAACACCCACCGTATCCACGCCGGAATTGATACAGTTTGAGAGAGGAAAGTCGATAATGCGGTATTTTCCCCCGAAAGCAACGGCAGGTTTGGCTACCTTGGAAGTCAGGACTCCCAGACGGCTGCCCTGTCCGCCTGCCAACAACATGGCAATCATTTCTTTTTTAATCATGTCATCACCTCTGTCTAGCTTTTTGCCATTTACTGGTATACAAATTATACCATACTGACAAAATAATGTGAATATTAATTGATAAAATTTTTAACTTTTTTTCAACTTTTCTATATATTATTTACATATTTTTTGCTTTACAGTTAATTTTTTTGTATATTTTACCAATTGATCTTCAACTTTTTGAACAATTGACCTTCAACTTTTTGAAGCGGTGGAACAGTTTAGCTCCTCCGCAGTATTCAGCCCTGCAATGTCGATGTTCTTCCGGCAGACCGTGCGGGCGGTCGGCACCTGGCGAGGTACTTTCGAGCCTGGTGTCCGTTACGTGCTAAGCCGAGCGGAAGCGCGTCTGCCGGGAGAACATCGGCAGTACCGGGCGTGACTTGCA
>CANQSE010000141.1 GCA_947626405.1 uncultured Acetatifactor sp.
TAACGGCGGCGGAGCTCGGCTATGAAAGTATTCGGAAAAAGATGAAGTATTTTTCTGACAAGAGCATTTTGTTTTACCGCAGATTTTTCCTGCCGGAAGCCTTTGAGGGAGAAATGGAAATGCTGCCGCCGTCCTGTCGTGCCGCTGTTGTATTGCAGAGCGCTCTCAAGGCTGAAAAAGAAGGGGATATCTCAGGTTTTCGTCAGGCGATCACAAAGTGTATAGGTCTTTTCGGACCGCTGAATGATGCGCTTCAGAATTTTGCCAAACGGTATGCGGAATACAGAGAAGAACAGCTTAATAATAATACGGAAGCCGAAAGCGCCGCTCAGGAACTTCAGGTTCTAGCCCGTCAGGTAAAGCAGCAGATCAGACGGTTTGCCGCACAGGGAGACAAAAAGAACGCATTGAATATTTTACAGCAGCTAAGGAATCTTGTACCAAACGATCCGGAGCTGCCCGAGCTTGAGGAACTCTGCAGCAGATAAAATGAAAGGGGCTGTCACACTGCGACAGCCCCTTTATTATAACAGCTCAGTACCCAAGTTCTGTCAATAATTTATCTGTGAGAGCCGCATACTCGTGCCATAGGTAAAACCATTCAGCCTGTCCTATCTTAAGTTCTTTAAATAAATGTAACTCTGCAGAATATGAGAAGTGTTTTAACGTTACAGGATATTTCATTTTCCAGGGTTTTATGGTTCCTGCAAAGTGAATAATGGCCGGATCATAGTCTGGCATAACATTTACTCTGTCATAGTACCACAGACAAAAATTGTACGGCATGTGCCAGAGATTTCGTATTGCGGGGTAGTTGTATATCTTTATGTCTCCAACAAATGCTGCGGATAAAAAACCCTGATCTCCCCAGTAAATATGAGATGTATCTGACTGACCGGATAGCTCGCATAACTGCTGTGAAAATGAAACGTAATCATTTAAATCCAATTTTGCATCCCGCATTTTTTTTAGGTTCAAAACATACGAGCCGGAGTTGAAAAGACCGCGGCATATGCTGGGAAAGCCTTGTGTGCGGTCATATAAATCGGATTCCTGAAAAGTGACGAGCTGTCCGTCCTTTTCTTTGTATCTGATTGATGTCGCTATGATTGCATTGTCTTCAAAATCACATCTGTAATAGGGCGAGATATCGTCATATATAATAACGTCGCCTGCATCAATATATAAGATTCTGTTGATTGTATCGGGGAGAAGCTGGTGCGCGCAAAGAGGGAAATATGCCTCTCCTGCCCAACCGCCGCCGTGACTGGCAATCATATCATATTTTTCCGGATCAGTAACAATAACCGAATGAAAGGTTATGTTTTGAAAATGATTACACAGAGTTTCCAAAATTTTAATATTATTTTCGTCGATGCCCCTGTGGAATAAATAGAAATCTATTATGCTGTCTTTCAGATTTTTCCACATGGTATATAACTGAATTGAAACATAATCTATAAGGTTTCCGTCGCAGGATGTCATTATGTTGTAGTGTTTAATTTTTGTCTTGAGATTTCTGCTCATTTGTCGCGTGTTTCCTTTCCCGTATGATAAAAAATTGTGAAAATGAAAATATCAGTATGACATCAATATTATTTCATATTTTCATCTCACCGTCAATTCAGTTGCGCATTTTTTCGCTTTATTTAAGTTGGTATTTTGCCTTTGTCTTCGTTGACAAAGAAAAATACGGTTAGTATAATATTTGTGTGCCCCAAAAGGCGCAGAAAGGCGGGATGTTGATGATAAAAGACGTAATGCTTGAAAAATTTCGGCAGGTATTCGGAGATACTCAGGACGTGAAAATATTTTTCGCCCCCGGGCGCGTAAATCTGATCGGCGAGCATACCGATTATAACGGGGGACATGTTTTTCCATGTGCGTTGACTATAGGCACATACGCCGCTGCCCGCATCCGCGGGGACAGAAAACTGCGTTTTTATTCCATGAATTTTGATAAGCTGGGAGTGATCGAAAGCTCTCTGGATGAGCTTGTGCCGTCGAGGGACGCACGCTGGACAAACTATCCAAAGGGAGTGATGTGGGCGTTTGAGCAGAAAGGAATGAAGCTTCCGTACGGAATGGACATCCTCCTTAACGGGAACATTCCAAACAGCTCCGGACTTTCGTCATCCGCTTCGGTCGAAGTGCTGACGGGAACGATTTTAAGAGAATTTTTCGGTTTCCAGGTTACAAATCAGGATCTGGCGCTGATCGGCAGATATTCAGAGAATAATTTTAACAAAGTAAATTGCGGTATCATGGATCAGTTTGCAATCGCTATGGGAAAAAAGGACCATGCAATCTTTTTGACACGTCGGATCTGTCATATGAGTACGCGCCTATCGCGCTTGACGGAGCAAAGATTGTGATTGCATGCAGCAATAAAAAGCGCGGCCTTGGGGATTCCAAGTATAACGAGCGCCGCAGCGAATGTGAGACCGCGCTGGCCCAGCTTCAAAAGGAAGTAGATATAAAGAGCCTGGGCGATCTGGACGAGGCGGCATTTGAAGCGCACAAAAACGCTGTGAGCAGCGACGTGTGCAGGAGGCGCGCAAAGCATGCGGTGTATGAAAACAGGCGCACGATTCGTGCGGTTGAGGCTCTGAAAAACGGAGATATTGCCGAATTTGGCCGCCTGATGAACGCGTCTCATGTGTCCCTTAAGGACGATTATGAGGTTACGGGCATTGAACTTGATACGCTGGTGGAAGAAGCGTGGAAGATAGAAGGCGTCATCGGATCCAGAATGACGGGAGCGGGATTCGGCGGGTGCACCGTGAGCATTGTAAAAGAGGAAGCAATAGACGGTTTCATCGACAAGGTTGGAACGGCATATAAGAAAAAAATAGGATATGCGGCCGATTTTTATGTTGTGGAAATCGGCGGGGGACCTCAGGTACTGGGGTGACGGTACGGTCTGGTACGGTCATATTCCGTGCCGGAGATGAATAAAATATACATAGCAGGTACAAAAGGTCAGGGAAACTCCCTGTTAAGATGTCTCAGTATGATTTTGCCGCTGGAGGAGCGCAGATTTCCGGCCAGCCCTTTCAGGCGGCGTATCTTGTCAAAGTCGCCTCTGGAAGCATAGTATCCGGCAAGGCAGTCATAGGTATGGATTATGTCGGATCCGGTGTCAACGGCAAATTCCATCAGCACTGCCGCGTCGTCATCGTGTCCGGTCTCGATCAGGCGGTCCGCCCATTTTTGCAGCGTGCGGACCATTACGGTATAGTTTTGGTCATACTCGGACAGAGGAGTAATATTGGCGGTGCCGTATTCCAGCTTCAGATCGGTGTTGGTAAAGCCGGTAAGATTCACGATTTTACGGGAAGTGAGGGCTTCGAGCGTCTCAATACATTCCATAGCCACGCTGTCCTGCTGAAGCACATGTGTCGGAAAAGTTTCCAGAGGGATAGTGATATATTTGAGCCCGTCAAGATTTTTTTTGCGGGTCGAGTTCGCTTTCTGCTCTCTGGCCCAGAACTCAATGTCCGCCTGCTGTGCGCTTCGTTTCTGACGCTTTACATTATGGGCGATGAGTATTACAATAATGATGGAACTTGCAAAAATCCATAAAGTCATTTATAATATCCTCTCAGGGTTTTAATGGTTAAACTGCATTAACTGTGGGGACGCACAGCGCCGGAACGGAGATCATCATGATTAATTTTAATAACAAAAAAAACAAGAGAGTTATTTCGGGTGTGATCATAGTTGTCCTGGTAATTGCCATGATCATTCCTACTTTAGCATATTTTTTGCCGTAATTCAAGGAAGTAACCCGGAAATCTGCAAACTGTTCAGCCCCTCCGCCGTATTCAGCCCGGTAATGCCGATGTTCTCCCGGCAGACCGTGCGGGCACGTCGGCACCTGGCGAGGTACTCTCGAGCCTGGTGTCCGTTACGTGCTGAGCCGAGCGGAAGCGTGTCTGCCGGGAGAACATCGGCATTACAGGGCGTGACTTTTGGCATCACCGGGCGTGACTTGCAAAGGAAAGCTTGCAAGTGAAATCTTGCAAGGGAAAGGCTGAACTGTTACAAACAGGATCCGACGGAAGGGCATAGGTTTATAGTATGGGCTTCTTCAAGAGTAAAAAGACAGGCACAGCAATACTGTCCGCGCTTTCGCTGATCGTATTTATCTTTTGCGGAAGTACCGCAGAAGCGGAGACGGACGACACAATCAAAAACGGCATATATGCAGGTCATATCAACATATCCGGAATGACCTGTAATCAGGCTGCCGCCGCTGTGGAAGCCTTTGTTGACGAGCTTAAGGGAGTGGAGATCACGCTTAAGGCTGCGGAGGGCAACACGGTGATCGTGACGGCGGGTGAGCTTGGCCTTGAGTGGGGAAATCCGGAGCTTGTGTCGGAGGCGGCCATGATAGGCACCCGGGGCGACGTGATCCAGCGGTACAAGACGCTTAAGGATCTGGAATACGAAAACAAGGTTTACCCTATTGTTCTTTCCTTTGATCCGCAGACGGTAAATGATTTTCTGATAAGCAGGTGCTCGATCTATGACGTGGAAGCCGAGGACGCTTCGCTTATCAGGGAGAACGGGGAATTTCGCATCATAGATGGCAGGGTAGGGTATCATCTTGACGTTGAGACGTCAATTGACAGGATCCTTGACACCCTGACTGTGGACTGGGATTATCAGCCCTGCACCATTGAGCTTGATGTTGCGGTGCAGGAGCCGAGGGGGACGTCGGAGCAGCTTGCCCAGGTAAAGGATATTATTGGAACGTATACAACCTCATTTGCAACCTCAAACACGGCAAGGAGCGCCAATGTGACAAACGGCTGCCGGCTCATAGACGGAGTCACGCTCTACCCGGGAGACGAGTTTTCCGCATACGAGGCTGTCTCGCCGTTTACCAAGGATAACGGCTACTATATGGCCGGTTCCTATTTGAACGGCAAGGTGGTAGACAGTCTTGGAGGAGGAATCTGCCAGGTTTCCACTACCCTCTACAATGCAGTCCTCAATGCGGAGCTTGAGGTCGTGGAGCGCCACAATCACTCCATGATAGTATCTTATGTGGAGCCGTCCGCTGACGCTGCGATTGCGGAAAGCTCCGGCAAAGACTTTCGCTTTGTGAACAATCTTGATTATCCCATCTACATTGAGGGATATACGGAAAATAAACATATCACCTTTAATATTTACGGTAAAGAGACACGGGATTCGGGTTATAAGGTCAGGTATGAGAGCGAAGTGCTGGAAGTGATAAATCCGCCCGCTGATGTAATATATGCCGACGCCTCACAGCCCATAGGATATATCGGCTCGGAAAGCAGCGCGCATATAGGATATAAGGCGCGGCTCTGGAAGATTGTGAGCAGGGACGGTGTGGAGATCAGCCGGACCCAGGTGAACAGCAGTACATATAAAATGGTTCCGAGAAGCGCAACAGTGGGAGTTTCCACCGCGGATCCGGCCGCATATGAAGAAATAATGGCGGCGATTGGGACGGGGAGCATCGACCATGTGAAGAACGTGATCGCGCTTTTGACGGCGCCGCCTGCGGAAACGCCGCAGTAACCGTCTGGCGCGGTGCGCCGGGAACATGACGACAAAATAGATAAGGGCCGCTGGAATGAAAATCGGAAAAGTTTCTGAGAGTATTTTGAAGCGTTCTGTTTTGAGACAGCTTAAGACGGTTAGGCACGAGGTGCTGAATGGCGCAGGATCAGGGAGAGACTGCGCTGTTTTTTCTTTTCATGACATGCCTGTCATGTCATGTATGCAGGAGGGAGCCGCAGGGACTGCGGACGACGCGGGGTGTCATGAGGGCTCTCAAACGGTCAGGTTTACCATGGGGCGTCTGATACAAAAATGCGTCAATAATCTG
>CANQSE010000142.1 GCA_947626405.1 uncultured Acetatifactor sp.
CATTAAGATTTTCGGTTCTTTCTCTTTCTTCCTCAGGCGTCTCAAGCGCAAGCTGCAGCTGATCCTCCAGCTTCTGATTCATCACATGTCACCTCATACGTCTTTGTGACATTGTATGCAGCGATCCGCTTACTGATTTTCTTTTCTTTCCTTAATCTGTCCCGCGATTTCTTCCACCTTTTTGTCCGTGAGACAGTATTTCCTGTGGAAATATAATACAGCCGCCAGCAGACCCGCCACCGGAATCACGGTCATTGTCATCCTGAGGCCTACGAGTGACGAACCGGCCACACTGCCTGTGGCAGCCTCAAGCTCCTCCTCGGTTCCCTGGCTGATGTTGAATACGCTGAGGCTGATCGATGCAATCAGCGCCGCCACCCCTGACGCAAGTTTCACCACAAAGGTCTGCATGGAAAAGATAACGCTCTCGTCGCGCCTGTTGTTCTTTAACTCGCCGTAATCCACAGTGTTTGCCAGGAAAATCGTGGTAAGCACAGTGAGCATGCCGTTTGCCGCAAAGATGAAAAATCCCGGAATGAAAAGCAGGTACACGTTTGACATATTTGTAAACGCGAGCGCAAGCAGCGAGGCGTAGCCGAGAAACGCCATGCAGAAGCTGATGTAAAAAATTTTAAGTGCGCTTAAAAATTTTCTCATAAGAGGGAACAAAATCATCATTGCAAGGATCTGGATGCCTCCGCCAAAGGTGTTAAACAGCGTATACGCACCCTTCCATCCTTCCCCGCCAAAGTCGTATTTAAAAAAGTAAATAACGAGGTTTGAGGTGAGATACACGGCGCTGTTTACCAGCACGATCGTGACAACCACCGTCATTGCCTGATCATTTTGGAGCAGAGCCCTGAACATCTGGCCGACCGTAGGCGTCTCCATGTCCACGGTTGACTTTTCCTTAATGTTAAGGCAGGTGACAATAATAAACACCACAAACAGCGCCGCCACAATCAGGGAAAACCACATGAAGCCTTCCCTCTCGATGCCGCGCTCTATAACCTGTCTTAACGGCGAATCCTCCTCCGGCATCGCGGAAAGCCCGTTCTTAGCAAGAAGCGCCGCCTTCCTTCCCTGGCCGAGGGCCGACACCATCATCATTGTAACGATGGTGATAAGCGCGGAACCCACTCCCGCGCAGGATCTCGCCAGAGTGGTAAGGCCCTCTCTCTCCCTGCCTCCCTCGGTAAATGCGGGAATCATCGACCAGTAGGGAATGTCCATCATTGTGTAGGTCACTCCCCAAAGGATATATATCACCGCCGCATACGCCACCAGCCCGCTTCCGTTTAAAGCCGGAGGCGCTGAAAACATCAGAAAAAGCACTACCGCGTTAAGCAGCGTCCCAATCAGGAGCCAGGGGCGGAATTTACCCCACTTTGTCCTTGTTTTCGCCACCAGCACTCCCATCACGGGATCGTTGAATGCGTCAAACACCCTTGCAGCCATCAGGATAATCCCCATTGCGATTGCGTTCACTCCCAGGATGTCCTGATAATAATAGAGCACATAGCTTGCGGACAGCATGTAGACCATGTCCTTTCCCACCGCGCCCAGGCCGTAGGAAAACTTCTCTTTTCCCGTCAGTTTCATAATTCCCTCACCTTTCCATGTATTTGTTTTTCAGAATCGGATCATTCCCCGAAAAATGTCCGAAACAGTTCCACCGCATAATACGTGTCCTTCACGCCCGCCGTCTCCACAGCCGAGTGCATGGCAAGCTGAGCCAGTCCTATATCCGCGCTCTCAACGGAGACATGCGCTGTAGAGATATTGCCGAGAGTGGAGCCGCCGGCCACATCGGAGCGGTTTGCATAAGACTGGCACGGAATTGCGGCCTTACGGCACAGCATCCTGATTTTTGCCCCCGATACAGCGTCAGTGGTGTATTTCTGACCCCCGTGATATTTTAAGACAATGCCGCCGTTTAAATACGGCCTGTTTGTCGGGTCGGCTTTTTCGGGATGGTTGGGATGCACTCCGTGGGCATTGTCGGCGGAAATCAAAAAGCTGCCCGCAAGCATTGGCGCAAGCTGCGTCCCTGGATATCCGCCCGCCGCAATCCGTCCAAGCACATCCTCCAGAAAAGTTGAGTCCGCCCCCTGTCTTGTCCCGCTTCCCACCTCCTCGTTGTCAAAAACGGCGCAGACGTTGATATAATCGCACGGACTGCTTTGCAGAAATCCCCTTACGGACGCAAACACACACTGCAGATCGTCCAGCCTGGGAGAGAGAACAAACTCTTTATCCTCACCCAGGAAACGCCCCTTATCCCTTACATACACAAAAAGATCACGGCCGAGAATGTCCTCTTTTTTTACTCCCGCCTCCCTGGCGAGCCGCTCTCCAAGGACATCGCTTTTATCCTTTGGACTACCCTGTGCATACAGCGGCAGCATATCAACCTGCGGATTGTACTCCACACCCTTATTCATATCGCGGTTCATGTGAATTGCCAGATTCGGGATCACAAGCAGATCCTCGTCTATGTTCACAAGAACCGTCTTTAACCCCTCAGGCGTATGTACGGCCAGTCTACCCGCAACTGAGAGGACCCTGTCCATCCAGGACGACAGAATCATTCCTCCGTATTTTTCCGTATTGAGCTTCAGATATCTGTCTTCCACCGCGATCTCCGGCGACTCCTTAAGCTTAAAGCACGGCGAGTCGCTGTGCGAGGCGGAGATATGGAAGCCCTTTGGAAGCGGTCTGTTTTTGTTTTTTCCGCCCGGAAGCCTGAAAGCGATCAGCGACGAATCGTTCCGCATCACATAAAATGCCGTATCGTCTCCGAAACTCCATTCCTTTTCCTCGTCAAGCTCCCTGAAGCCCTGATCCCGCAGCATTGCGGCCACATTTGCGGCCGCGTGGAAGCAGGTGGGGCTTTTTTCGATAAACTCAAGCATTTCTCCCGCCGTCTTCCGTTCCTTTTCCATCGCGTCACTCCTTTTTTAGCTTTATCCGGCTCGTCTTTTTTATTACCTTGCTCCCGAGCGCACTTCATTGCCCGTTCAGCGCTCCGCCCTCACGGGATTTTCAAGGAAATCCCTGTACGTCATCCTGATGCCATCCTCAAGCTCGGTTGTATATTTATAGCCGAGACTTTCAAGCTTACTGACATCCAGAAGCTTTCTCGGAGTCCCGTCGGGTTTTGAGGCATCCCATTTGATCTCGCCCTCAAATCCCACAACCTTCGCAACAAGCTCCGTCAGCTCTTTTATGGTCAGTTCCCTGCCGGTGCCAAGGTTTACCGTCTCGTTTCCGCTGTATGTATTCATCAGGAAAACGCAGGCGTCCGCCAGATCATCAACGTACATAAACTCTCTCAGAGGTTTTCCCGTGCCCCAGCAGACAACCTCCTTTGCGCCCGACTCCTTAGCTTCGTGAAAACGCCTTATCAGCGCCGGCAGCACATGGCTGTGAGTGGGATGATAGTTGTCGTTTGGACCGTACAGATTGGTCGGCATGACGCTTATATAGTCCGTTCCGTACTGGCGGTTCAGATATTCGCAATACTTAAGTCCCGATATTTTTGCCAGGGCGTACGCCTCGTTTGTCTGCTCAAGCTCTCCCGTCAAAAGACAGCTCTCCTTCATGGGCTGGGGCGCCATTCTCGGATAAATGCAGCTGCTTCCCAGAAACAAAAGCTTCCTGCACCCGTTTTTCCATGCGGAATGGATCACGTTCATCTCAAGTATCATATTATCATACATGAAATCCGCCAGAGCCTCGCTGTTTGCAATTATCCCGCCAACCCTGGCCGCCGCCAGGAAAACGTACTCCGGCTTCTCGCGCTCAAAAAAGTCCTCCACCTGATCCTGCCTGCACAGGTCAAGCTCCGAATGTGTCCTCGTGATTATATTGTCGTATCCGTTTTTTTCGAGAGCTCTGCAGATGGCGCTTCCAACCATCCCCCTGTGCCCCGCCACATAAATTTTTGCCTCTTTTTCCATCATTTTGCCCTCTCTAAGGAAGCCTCAGCCTTTGCAAGCGCCAGGTCATGCTCGGCCATAATCCTGCACAGCTCCTCATATCCCGTCTTCTGAGGGTTCCACCCCAGCACGGTCCTTGCCTTAGTAGGATCGCCCAGCAGGTTTACCACGTCGGTAGGTCTGTAAAACTCCCTGCTCACCTCGACAAGCGTCCGTCCTGTCGCCTTGTCTATGCCTTTCTCGTCAGGCCCCTGTCCCTGCCATTCAAGCTCAATTCCCACAAAATGAAAGGCAAGCTGCGTAAACTCCCTGACCGTGTGCTGTACGCCGGTGGCGATCACAAAGTCCTCCGGCTCCTTTGCCTGAAGCATGAGCCACATACATTCCACGTAGTCCTTCGCATACCCCCAGTCCCTGAGGGAATCCAGATTGCCAAGATAAAGCTTATCCTGCAGTCCGCAGGCAATCCTTCCCGCCGCAATCGTAATCTTTCTGGTCACGAAATTTTCCCCGCGCCTCTCCGATTCATGGTTAAAAAGTATACCGTTTACGGCAAACATCCCGTAGGCTTCACGATACTCCTTTACAATCCAGAAACCGTATTGTTTTGCCACCGCGTAGGGGCTGTAGGGATGAAAAGGCGTGCTCTCACGCTGCGGAACTTCCTCCACCTTGCCGTACAGTTCGGAGGTTGACGCCTGATAGATACGACAGCTTCCGGCAAGTCCGGCGATCCGCACAGCCTCAAGTATGCGCAGTACGCCAAGTGCATCAACATCTCCCGAATATTCCGGAGCGTCAAAGCTCACCTGCACATGGCTCTGGGCCGCAAGGTTATATATCTCATCCGGCTTCACCTGACATACGATACGTATGATGCTGGAGGAATCCCCCATATCGCCCTCGTGCAAAATAAGTCTCTCCTCCTTAAGGAGATGATCTATCCTCGATGTGTTCCCGACGGAAGAACGTCTCACCATTCCGTGAACCTCATATCCTTTTTCCAGCAGAAGCTCCGCCAGATAAGAGCCGTCCTGTCCGGTAATTCCGGTTATCAGAGCCTTTTTCATATAGATTTCCTCCAAATTAAGCATTTTTGTTTACGGCCTTATCACCTTCTGTAAACGATGGTTTCCGCCATCTGCGCCGCCTTTTCCTCTCCGCAGAAAACTCCCGCTATCGCAAGGGCGAAATCAATGGCTGTTCCCATGCCGCGCGACGTTATGACATGACCGGAAATCTCAACCGGTCCGCCTGTCACCTCAGCGCCCTCCAGATGACTTTCAAATGACGGATAGCTGCATGCCCTGCGCCCTTTAAGGATGCCCCTGTGGCCAAAAATACTGGGCGCCGCACAGATCGCCGCAATATATTTTTCATTCCTGTAAAATTCGTCAATCTTGTCCATCAGTCCCCGATGAGCCTCAAGATTCTTTGTACCTGCCATTCCGCCCGGGAGGACAAGCATGTCATATCCGGAAAAATCAGCCTCATCAAAAAGTCTGTCCGTCTGCACCTTGATCTTATGCGATCCCGTGACACTTCTGTCCGCACTCACCGACACCATTTCGGTCTCTATCCCGCACCTGCGGCAGATGTCAACTACCGTAAGCGCCTCGATCTCCTCAAAACCCTCCGCAAAAAACACCGCAATCCTGCTCATATAGTTTCCTTCCTTTCATTTGATCAAACGGCATTTATCCTGTGCGCAGCGTACTATGTGACGCGCGGCAGTATAAACACATAAATTAAGTATACACATTTATCGTGCGGATTGCAAGCCGTCCGGATGACCTGGGAGGTCAAAAAATAATAGTTAAGCCTTTACCTTTATCTTGCAAGTCACGCACGGTACTGCCGATGTTCTCCCTACAGA
>CANQSE010000143.1 GCA_947626405.1 uncultured Acetatifactor sp.
AAGAGGACTCATAAGGAAAAACAGGAAAAGTGCCAACGATTACTTGACACAAACCGGGCTGAGGTCCTACTGGAATCATGGGCGGTGCTGTGGTATAATGAGTTAGGATTTCTGATTACCATGTTTCGTAAGAAACTCAAAATACAGGAGTAGGATTCGCCCTTGTAAAAGAATGTATCAGGAGAGCGACGGAATCAGGTTATCCGTGGATCGCTTTGCTGGGAGGGGAATATTATTCCCGGTTTGGTTTTGAGAGCGGAAGACATTATGGGATTACGGTATCGGATAATGAGTTTGATAATGATCATTTACAGATTATGTTTCTGGATGAATCGGCAAAGAATAAGACTTCCGGGAAGCTGATTTATTGTGATGCATTTTATGATTCGGAAGGAAATTTATTGTAGTAGTGAAAAGGTTAATCAATATCCTTTTCATTACAAGAACACTTTCAAATGCTGATTTTCATTTAAGACTTGTTTCTTAAAATTCCATATTCGCCGAACAGTAGCCCGCTCGATATTTAACATTATACCACCCAAATGTGAAGGAATCTATTGTACGTTAACGAAAATATAGATTGCGCAATCATCGTCAAAGTATTATATTTAATCAAAGACGCTTAAACGCATATGGTCCATGCACAGTGTATGTACGACATCGCATTAATGACCTCGCGTGAGCGACATTGTATGAATAAAAGTCCATGCACAGTAAATGCACAGGGAGGGAGTAGTGTGAAAAATAAGATCGATAGCTTATTGTTTCCCAAAACGAACTTTGTTCGTTTGGGAATTTGTGCCGGAGCGTCACAAATTCCCCTGATGGCAGACGCGAATTTGAGATTCGCGTCGCCCCGTCGCGTAGAACGCTCAAAGGCGAATTAATTCGCCTTGGAATGGAGATTAAATGAAAGAATTTTTATACCTGATTGTGGAATTTGTGACTAAGATACATAACCGCCTGCTCAGGCTTAACGATTCATTTGAGTATGATTTTACCGACAAGGAGCTTCACTATCTTATTATAGGCGCTTTGGGAATGGCAATGATTTTTGTGGTTTATCCCCTGTTTAAATGGCTGGCGCGGACCGGCCATGTGATGGTGATAAGCTGGATATATGTCTTCACACTTATAATTGTGATAACATTTGCAATCGAGATCGGCCAGAGGATCACTAACACCGGTCATATGGAGTTTGCCGACATCGTGTTTGGCGTCATGGGCTTTATAAGCTTTTTTATCATATTTATAGCGATCAGGGCAATATGGCACGTTGTTGTGAGGGTATTGAAAAGGCGCAGGGAATCTCAGCTTCGCCCTTGACGCTTTTCCAAACTTATCTTATAATGGTAAATGATGCGGCAATGCCCCGTAATTGTCCGGATGGGAGAGTCTATGATAAAGAGCATGACAGGTTTCGGCAGATGTGAAATTGCAGACAACGACAGGAAATTTACGGTGGAGATGAAATCCGTCAACCACCGTTATCTTGATGTCGTCATAAAGATGCCGAAATCCCTGAATTATTTTGAATCCGCCATTCGCAGCGAACTGAAGAATTATATAACTCGCGGCAAGGTGGACGTTTTTATCACATATGAAGACCTCAATGAAAAGACATGCTCCGTGCGTTACAACAGGGAACTGGCGGAGGAATACCTTGGTTATCTGCGCATGATGGCGGGCGAGTTCGGGCTTGAGGACGACATCAGAGTCTCAACGCTGTCAAGATGTCCGGAGGTTTTTACCATGGAGGAATCCGGCGCGGACGAGGACGAACTCTGGAAGGAGCTTGAAAAGGCCGTACGGGGAGCAGCGGAGATCTTTGTAAAGACCAGAATCGCGGAAGGGGAGAACCTGAAGGACGATCTGCTTAAGAAGCTTGACGGCATGCTTGAGCTTGTGGACTATATAGCGGAGCGCTCGCCGGAGCTTATAGTGGAATACCGGCGCAGACTCGAGGAAAAGGTGAGGGAGCTTCTGCAGGATACAACCGTTGACGAGGGAAGGCTTTTGACGGAGGTCACCATCTTTGCCGACAGATCATGCGTTGATGAGGAGATCGTGAGACTGCGAAGCCACATCGAGACTGCGAGGGACACCCTGCTGGAGGGCGGAAGTGTAGGAAGAAAGCTTGATTTTATCGCTCAGGAGATGAACCGTGAAGCGAATACCATACTCTCCAAGGCAAATGACCTGGAGATTTCCAACAGGGCAATCAGCCTTAAGACTGAAATAGAAAAAGTGAGAGAGCAGATACAGAACATAGAGTGAGCCCGGGAGAGCGGAGGCCGGTTATGCTGGTTCATATTGGATTCGGAAATATAGTCAACACTTCAAAGATAATTGCCATTGTAAGTCCCGATTCCGCGCCCGTAAAGCGCCTTGTGCAGGGTGCTAAGGAAAAGGGGGCGGTAATAGACGCCACGCAGGGCAGAAAGACAAAATCCGTACTTGTCATGGAAAACAGCCAGGTGGTGCTGTCAGCGCTGCTGCCCGATACCATTGCCGGACGGGTACAGGCTGTCAGGGACGACGTCCAGGCCGTAAGGGACGACGCCCAGGCCGTAGGGGACGACACCCAGGCCGTAGGGGATGACGCTCAGGCGCAATGAATAAACCGGCAAAAGTGAGGAAATATATGGAAGGTAAGGGAATTTTGATAGTGCTGTCCGGTTTTTCCGGCGCGGGTAAAGGCACTTTGGTAAAGGAACTGCTCAAAAGATATGACGACTATGCTCTTTCCGTATCGATGACGACAAGAGCGCCGCGTGAGGGTGAACGCGACGGAGTCGAGTATTTTTTTACGGACAGAAAGAGCTTCGAGGACACGATAAAGAATAACGGACTGATTGAATATGCCCCGTACTGCGGAAATTATTACGGTACGCCCAAGGCATATGTGGAAGAACAGATGGCCGCGGGGAAAAACGTTATCCTTGAGATAGAGCTGCAGGGTGCGCTGAAAATAAAGGAAAAGTTTCCCGAAAGCCTGTTGATTTTTGTGACGCCGCCCAGCGCAGGCGAGTTAAAGCGCAGGCTTACGCAGAGGGGGACGGAGAGCAGCGAGGCGATAGCCGGCAGGCTTGCCAGAGCCGCGGAGGAATCCGAGGGAATAGAAGCATATGATTATATTGTGGTAAACGACAGCATTGACAGGTGCGTTGAGGAAATCCATATGCTGGTGAACGCGTCCCGTCGGGCACCTGTCAGGAACGAAGCGTTTATAGACGAGATAAGGAAACAATTGCAGAGTTTTGTGAAAGGAGCTGAATAATATGTTACATCCGTCTTATTCCGATTTGATGAAAGTAGTAAACAGCGAGGTTGAACCTGGCGAGGCGCCGGTGGTAAACAGCCGCTATTCAATCGTCATGGCCACTTCAAAGCGGGCGCGCCAGATTATTTCAGGAGACGAGCCGCTTGTGGAGGGCAAAGAAAGAAAGGCTCTCTCGGTCGCCGTGGAGGAACTGAACCAGGGCAAGATAAAGATTCTTGGCGATGAAACGGATTAAAGGGATCTGGACATCACGACAGCCGGCACAGCACCGGCTGTCTTAGTTTCGGGAAGGTTTTTATGAATATACTGTTTGTGTCTCTGGGTTGTGACAAAAATCTTGCGGATACGGAGATGATGCTGGAAATCCTGCGGGAGAAGGGGTATTCCTTCACGGACGACGAGGAGGAGGCCGACATCGCCATTGTAAATACATGCTGTTTTATCGGCGATGCAAAGGAGGAGAGCATCAATACGCTGTTAGAGCTGGCCGAGCGCAGGCGTGAAGGGAAAATTAAATGCCTGATCGCCGCAGGGTGCCTTGCGCAGCGGTACCGCGAGGAAATTTTCAGGGAGATTCCGCAGGTGGACGCTCTTGTGGGGACGATGGCGGCTGAGGAGATTGCCGATGCCGTAAAGGAGGCTCTGGAAGGGCATGGGAAAGCGCATTACCGCCCCTTAGACATTCCTCCGCCGTTCAGGCCGCGCAGGGTGCTTACCACCGGCGGTCATTACGCCTATCTGAAGATTGCGGAAGGATGCAATAAAAGATGTACATACTGCGTTATTCCCAATGTGCGCGGAAAATACCGCAGTATTCCGATGGAGGAGCTGACGCTTCAGGCGACGAATCTGGCGGACGAGGGTGTGAAGGAGCTGATCCTGGTGGCTCAGGAGACCACCCTGTACGGGACGGATCTCTACGGTAAAAAGTGTCTGCCGCAGCTGCTTTCAAAGCTTGCAGGTATAAACGGTATTTACTGGATAAGGATCCTTTACTGTTATCCTGAGGAGATCACGGACGAGCTGATAGAGACAATCGCTTCCGAGCCGAAGATATGCCACTATCTTGACATACCGGTCCAGCATGCGTCGGACGCCGTGCTTAAGCGGATGGGCAGGCGGACAAATCAGGAAGAACTTAAAATGCGCATCAGACAGATCAGAAACAGGATTCCCGACATCTGTCTGCGCACAACTCTCATAAGCGGGTTCCCGGGAGAGACACAGGAGGATTTTGAGGAGCTGTACCGTTTTGTGAACGAGATGGAGTTTGACAGGCTGGGAGTCTTTCCGTATTCTCAGGAGGAAGACACGGCAGCCGCCGAATATCCGGATCAGGTACCTGAATCGCTCAGGGAGAGCAGACGAGACGAACTGATGGAGCTGCAGCAGGCCATAGCATACGAGAAGGGCTGTGATATGGTTGGCAGGATCCTTACCGTGATGGTGGAGGGAAAAGCGGTTGACGAGGACGTCTATGTAACGCGGACATATCGGGACGCACCCGGGGTGGACGGCTATCTGTTTTTAAACACCTCCGCCGCTCTTATGACGGGAGATTTTGTCAAGGTCAGAGTGACTGACTCAAGCGAGTATGATCTGATAGGAGAAATATATGATGAGCAAAATGAATCTGCCAAATAAACTCACACTTTTCAGGGTGTTCCTGATACTGCCGTTTGAGATTCTTCTGCTTGGCGGAAACGCGGGACTGTTCGGTGAGAATACGCTTTTCTTCAACGTGGCCGCCCTTGCCATATTTATTCTGGCAAGCCTTACGGACTTTATAGACGGGAGGATTGCGAGAAGGTACCATCTGGTGACAAATTTCGGGAAATTCATGGATCCTCTGGCGGATAAGCTTCTGGTATGCTCAGCCATGATTGCGCTTGTTGAGCTTGAAAGGATTCCCGCATGGGTAGTGATTGTAATAATATCAAGAGAATTTATCATAAGCGGGTTCAGGCTTGTAGCCGCGGACAACGGGACAGTCATAGCCGCCAGCTATTGGGGGAAGTTTAAGACCGCTTTCCAGATGCTTATGGTCTGCCTTATGTTAGTCAATGTGCCCGATGTGCAGAAGATGTGGCCGTGGCTGGACGGCCTGACCAGCGCCGTAATGTGGATCGCTCTGGCGCTGACTGTGATATCGCTGGCTGACTATCTCATAAAAAACAGGAACGTGTTAAAGGAGCAGAAATAGATGGAGCGTGAAGCGGTAAGACTTCTTGCGGAGCACGGACTTACGCTTACATGTGCGGAATCCTGCACGGGCGGTCTGCTGTCAGGAAGGATCATAAACGTGCCCGGCGTGTCGAATGTGTATAAAGCGGGGTTCATCACCTATTCCGACGCCGCCAAGCACAGGTTTTTGAAGGTCAGGCGAAGCACTCTTAAAAAATACGGGGCTGTGAGCGCCCATACAGCCCGTGAGATGGCTCTGGGGGCGGCGCGAGCGGCGTCTGCGG
>CANQSE010000144.1 GCA_947626405.1 uncultured Acetatifactor sp.
GGAAGGTAGTAGTTCATCATGGAGAACATACCCTTCTTCATCTCTCCGCCGTACCACGTGTTGATAATAACCTGCTCGCGGCTTGTAATATTGAATGCAACGCAGGTCTCGGAATTAAGTCCAAGCTCCTTGTAGTTTTCTACCTTTGCCTTTGAAGCGTTGTACACCACGAAATCAGGCTCAAAGTTTTTAAGTTCTTCCTCGGAAGGCTGGATGAACATGTTCTTGATAAAGTGAGCCTGCCATGCAACCTCAACGATAAAGCGGACTGCCATACGGGTATCCTTGTTTGCGCCGCAGAACGCGTCCACAACAAAGAGCCTCTTGCCCGACAGCTCCTCCTGGGCCAGCTTCTTCACAACCGCCCATGTTTCCTCAGTCATGGGATGGTTGTCGTTCTTGTATCCCTCGGTGGTCCACCATACGGTATCCTTGGAATTTTTGTCCATGACGATGTACTTATCTTTGGGGGAACGTCCGGTGTAGATACCGGTCATAACGTTCACGGCTCCCAGCTCGCTGACCTGGCCTTTTTCATAGCCCTCCAGACCGGGTTTGGTCTCCTCTGCATACAGCGTCTCAAAAGAAGGGTTGTGTACGATCTCGGTGGTGCCTGAGATGCCGTACTTTGTCAAATTCAGTTCTGCCATCTTTTTTACCTCTTTCCTTAAAATATTTTTGTTAAGTATTCCTGCTATCAATACCGCTGGCGCAGGACTTACATTTTTTAACATCTTTTGTATTATCTCAAACATGTCTGTAAAAGTCAATAAACGGTTTAGAAATTTATATTTATTTTAGGTATCATGATTTTCTGATCCGTCTTCCAGCAAGCGGAAAACGTCCGCTTCCTCCGGGCCACATTCTTCACAGGCTCTGCAGATCCGGTCGATTTCCTCCCTGTCCGCCAGAAGATCCTCCGCAATCTTCTCCGCGCTTTCCCCCTTTAGCAGCTTCCCGCAACGCTCCGTTGCGCTGCTTCCTGCATGAACAGGTAGACGTAAAGCGACTTTACTGCTATGATTATCTCAAGAATTGGCGGCAGGAGGGCAAACCACATGACACTTGGAGAAAAAATACAAACGTTAAGGAAACAAAGCGGGCTTTCACAGGAAGCACTTGCTGAAAAGGTGATGGTTACACGTCAGACAATTTCAAAATGGGAGTTAGGTCAATCGCTTCCGGATTTAGATTTTGTCGCCCGGCTCAGCGATATCTTTGATGTGTCTTCCGATTACCTTATCAAAGACGAATTGAATGTCCCCGACAGGTTACCGCACAAAAAACGGAAATTTCGATTGTCCGAAAAAAGCAGGCGCATGATCCTTGTAATTGTCTCTGCGTCGGCACTGATAGCAATTTATACATGTTTAATCTGCGATTACTTTACTGCGGAAAAGCTGTCCTGGTCATTGATTGTCAGCGTGTCCGTCATTGCGGCATGGTTTGTACTTGTTCCCCTTTTAACGGCCAAGACAAAAATTATATTTAAGACTATAATAATCAGCAGCGTTATCCCGATTCCGCTGCTGGCAGTTCTTTCTCTGCTTTTGAAAAAACCGATCCTGTTTAAACTGGGCAGTTGTATCACATTGATAGCGATTGCCGCAATATGGATAATTTACGCCGTTTTTCACAAGTGCAGGAGGCGATGGTACAGGGCGTTTGGCTTTGCCCTGTTGGTTTTAGTGCCTGTACCAATTGCAATCATTCATACTGTGTCCTGCTTTTTGCCGCAGGCTCAGATTGACTTTACATCCGATATATTTAACAGCGGAACTACTCTCCTGTTGTCCTTTGTATTTTTTGGTCTTGATTACTTCTTTTCACACAGGGGGAAAAAAGCATCATGAAGTCAATAAAATTGCGCCGCAGGATATTGCCGCTATTCTAAACGATCAGGCCGCAGTCACGCAGGTTCAGCCGACGCCTGTCTCCTTCTTAAGCCACTCCGCTTCCTCCGGCGTCAGATAGGGTGATACCTTCTCATAGACCTTCCGCTGATAATCGTACAGCCATGTCTTCTGATCCGGAGTCAGATACGCTTCGTCAATGGCCTCCATATCGATCGGGACCCAGGTAAGCGTCTTAAAGTGCATAAACTGTCCGTACTCGTTCTTTTCACCGTTTTCGGCCACCATCACGTTTTCTATGCGTATGCCGTGGCTTCCCTCGATGTAAACGCCCGGTTCGTTTGTCACGTCCATTCCTGCTTCCAGCACGGTTTCACCCGCGCCCTCGGCATAGCGCCATCTCAGGCTCTGCGGACCCTCGTGCACATTCAGGATATAGCCAACCCCGTGTCCTGTCCCGCATTTATAGTCAATTCCCATGTTCCAAAGCGGCTGACGCGCCAGAATATCAAGGTTGCGTCCCGTACAGCCGTGGAGCCACTTTGCGGCGCTCATCTGCAGCATGCCCGCCGCCACCGCCGTATAATGACGCTTTTCTTCCTCCGTCAACGCTCCAAGCACGATTGTCCTTGTCACGTCCGTAGTGCCCCCCAGATACTGTCCTCCGGAATCTACTAACAGCATTCCTTCCGGCTTCAGGACGGCATAGCTTTCAGGCGTTGCCTCATAGTGCATCATTGCGGCGTTTGCCCTGTACCCCGCAATGGTAGGAAACGACAGATCAAGAAATTCCGGAATACTGCGGCGCAGTTTTTCAAGATAATCCGCCGCGGAAAGCTCAGTGATCTCCGTTTTCCCGATATTTGTCTTAATCCAGTATATAAATTTTGTCACCGCGACGCTGTCCTTCAGATATATTTTTTCCATACGGGCAAGCTCCACGGGATTTTTTACGGCCTTCAAAAGCTCGGTCGGATTCTTTCCCTCCACCACCATGCGCCTGTCAGCCAGAATCCTGTATACGATATAACCCGCATACCGCGGATCCAGAAGCACCTTTTTATCGTCCGAAAGCTTACTCAGGAAATTAACCGCGTCGTCATATTCCTCCACGCGCACGTTTTTCATTTTAAGGAAATCCGCCGCCTGCGGATCAAGCGCTTTCCTGTTTATAAAAAGCACCGCCCCGTCCTTTTCGATATAGCCGTAACACATTGCGACCGGGTTACATTCCACATCGCACCCTCTGATGTTAAAAAGCCACATCAAATCATCGAGTTTGGTCAAAAACAACGCATCGGCTCCGGCCTTCTCAACCTGTTCAAAGGTGCGCTCCAGCTTCTCCTCCACGTTCTCCCCTGCAAGCTTTTCATCAAGCGCCCAGATTTTTCCTGCCGGAAAACCCGGACGATCCGTCCACAAGCTGTCCGCCGGCTCCTCTGTACAATAAAAGCGAACCTTCAGATCCGCAAGGGCTTTTTCATATTTCTTTCCGTCACCGGCCGATACGACCCGCCCGTCGAATCCCAGAGTCTGCCCCTCTTTCATCTTATCCTTTAAAAATTTCTCGATGGTTGGCACGCCTTCGTCCTGCATCCGGAACAGATCCACGCCCGTGCCTTCAAGCTCCCTGTCAGCCTGTATAAAATATCTGCCGTCCGTCCACAGGCCCGCTCCATTATCCCACACTAACAGCGTCCCTGCAGAGCCTGTGAAACCGCAGAAATACTCTCTTACCTTAAAAAAATCATTTACATACTCGGAGCTGTGGTAATCCGCAGTGGGAATCATATAGAAATCTATTTCCCGCTCCCGCATCCAATCACGAAGCGCCTCAAGCCTCGCCCGAATCACATCGTTTTGCATCTTCTCATTCCTCTCCCATACAGTAAAAAATATTCCTCACTGAGCCTGTTTTCCACACAGCCCTACGGCTTTGGAGGTGCCGATGCGATCACAGCCCAGGTTAATAAACATTTCAAGATCCTCAAGTGTTGAGATGCCGCCCGCGGCCTTGATCTTCACGCCGGGGCCGATATGCTTTTTAAACAGCTCGACATCCTCCCGTGTGGCGCCGCCTGTGCCGAAGCCCGTGGATGTCTTTATGTAATCCGCTCCGGCATTTGTGACCGCCCTGCACATGGCGATTTTTTCCTCCGCGGTCAGATAACAGGTCTCAACGATCACCTTTAGAATGTGTGTTCCGCAGATCTCTTTAAGCGTCCGGATCTCCTGCTCCACCTTATCATACAGGCCGTTTTTCACATCACCGATGTTGATCACCATGTCTATCTCGCCGCAGCCCTCCTCAAGCGCCTTTTTTACCTCGGCGGCTTTTGCCTGTGTGACGCTGTATCCCAAAGGAAATCCGACCACCGTACATATATTGATCCTGTCCCCGTATACGTCATGGATCCTTTTTACATACGACGGCGGTACGCAGACGCTTGCCGTGTGACAGGCAATGGCTTCCTCGCAGAGCTTCCTGATATCCTCCCAGGCGGCAAACGGCTTAAGCAGCGTGTGATCCACCTTTCCAAGCATTTCCTCTATTGTCATGTCTTCCTCCGTTTCCCATGCGGGGACGGTTAAGGATCCGCCCCGTAACGATCAATTATTACCGTACCGTTACCGTCATCTTTACTCTTTCATATTCCGGCGGCAAATCCTGACTGTGCGTCATTGTCAGAACGGGCGTGCCGTCCTTGGAAAAATGAACGCGCCGGATCTTCGGTCGTATGTTTCTGTCGCCGGGCGCCGCAACCCCGTGGTAGGTTATATATGTATCACCGTATTCATCCACGAAAAAGGCGTGATGGCCGCTTCCGTATTCTCCCTCTACAAAATTTGACGCAAGCGCCGGCGCTGAGGATATCTCCCAGTTTGAGACATCACAGAGATCCTTTCCGATCACGGCCGTCAACATGCCGATCACATAGCTGTGCCCTCTTGCGTCTCCTCCAGAATAATACAGATACACCTTATCCTCAGTAACAAGAGGGTAAGGTCCCTCGTTGTTGTCCGTGCCCTCAGTGTGTTCCCAGCCGAAGCGCGGTCTTTTGAGAAGCACGGGAAAGGATAAAAGCTGATGGGGCTTCTGCGGGTCTATGCGGGCTATCATCAGCATTGAGCCGCTGTCGGTTCCCTCCCAGGTTCTGAAAGACCAGACCGCATAGGTTGTCCCCGCGGCCTCAAAGCATGTCATGTCAAGGGTAATTCCGTTTTTGCCGTCCCCAAGGGGATTGACGCCAAGGTTTCTTCCGTCCGGCATCACACATCTTTCAGGGGCGCTCCAATGAGAAGGATTCATAATATCCCCGCCGTCCTGCAACGTCATTACATAACACTGCGGATCGAATCCCTCAACAGTCAGCGCACAGAATATGCGCAGTTTCCCTCCGACTATATGAAATTCCGGCGCCCAGAACGTGTTTTTGAACCGGCTTGTCTCCGCGGACAAAAGAATCGCATGCTCCGCTCCCTCCCGAAACAGCGCCTCCGGAGCGGCTGCCTTTCTGACCTCGAACGTCTTGTCGCCGTTGGCATCGTTTGTGCCGATAAAGTAATAGCTGCCGCCGTAATACATCACCACGGGGTCTCCCCACGGGTGTTCCTCCACCGGACAGGGAAAGCGTCTCACCGCGATCCGTCCGCAGATTGTTTTGACACCCGGTTTATTAAGCTCCGCCTCGTCAGTATCCCACAGAATATGCTTCCTGTGAACTGAACCGTCGGTATAACTTACCTCTGCATATACGTCCGCAAGCTCCCCCGCGTCATGTATTACAACCGATTCCGGAACGCTTAAGGATGCAAACTTAACCGTGACATTCCGCTCAAGAAGCTTCCTCGCCAGGTCTTCTGGAATGGGCAGGGAAACCGCCTTT
>CANQSE010000145.1 GCA_947626405.1 uncultured Acetatifactor sp.
CAGCCTGATAAACGGCACCATGCAGTATGAAAGCAGAGCGCTCATCTGCCCGTAACCCCAGGCCGTAAGATGTACAGGCATAAAGACACCGAATCTGTCAGTTGCGTATTCGGACAGCGCCCAGGCGTCAACACCGGCCATGGCCTCGTCCTGGTTCACTCCGCACGGCACGCTCACAAACCCGACGCACCTTACGGTTACCGCCATAATCAGAATGATCCAGAAAAGGAGCCGTTCTCTTTTGTCCCTGAGAAAACCGTCCTGCACTACTTTTTCCTTTCCGTCCTGCGTCTCACGCTGCACCCGAATGTTCCGAGCTGTCTGCCGCAAAGCAGATACGCCCCATGGGAATATACCACTGGCTCGGCCTGCTCAAGATGAAATTTTCCCTTTTCATCCATATACTTCTGCTCCGCATGAACCGCCACGACCTCGGCCAGGAACATGGTATGCGATCCAAGGGGAATAAGCTGAGTCACCTTACATTCCAGATTTACGGGACTTTCTCCAATCACAGGCGCCTTTACCACAGATGCGGGGAGCGGGGTTAAGCCCAGTTCCTTAAATTTGTCCACATCGCGCCCGCTCTTTACCCCACAGTAATCAGCGGCATATACAAGTTCTTTTGACGTAAGATTTACCACAAATTCACCGGAATCCCGCAGTATGTCAAAAGAGTACCTCTCGGGACGCACCGAAATACTGACCATGGGCGGATTGGTACAAACCGTCCCCGCCCATGCAATGGTGATTATATTATATTTTCCGTTTTTGTCAGCCACGCTGACCATTACAACCGGCAGCGGATAAAGCATATTGCCGGGTTTCCATAGTTCCTTTGCCATATCTCACCGTCAGAATAATTTTATATTCAAAAAATTATTAAGCAGAAGCAGGATCTGGATCGCAACACCTGATAAGGATAACAAAAGCGCCACGATGGAAATTCCAAACACCTTGTTCAGCTTTTTTCTCACCAGCTTTACTGCTGACGAAACGTTTTCCGCATTTTCCGTCTGTTTTCCGCTCTCCTCCAGCACCACGGCCTGAACGTTGCGGTAAACCTTAACGCACTCCTTATGTACCGTATCGGACACAGACTGCAGCAGCTCCTGACTCTCCGTCTCCTGCCCGATTTTCTCCTCAAATCCGGCAAGCTTCTCATCCAGAGCCTTCTCAAGATTCTTTATTGCTTCACGCAGATTATCGGACGCGGTGAGCTGGTTTTCCATCAATTCGTTCACGTCGTTTAACTGATCCGTCACGGATTTATCCATGACGTCGAGACGATCGCCTATTATCCTGTTCACATTTCCGAGACGCTCGCCCATCTTCCTGTCGGCTTCTTCCATACGCTCCGACAGCTCGCCGCCCATACCCTGCAGCTTTCCTTCGCTTTCCTCCACTAGCTGCCTCAGTCTTGCCAGACACTGATCATACTCATCAATCTGAGCGCGAAGCCTGTTTAATTCCTCCGCCTCCGCCGTGGTATTGGCTTTTATAATCTCCTGCGCTGTCAGCTTCTGTGCCAGCTTATCCATAAACATGTCCATCCACGTCCCTCCCTGACTGTTTTAGCGGGCCTGTTTTCAACACTTTACAAGGTCATTTTACCATCTTTTACAATAAGTCTCAAGCGAAAACTTGCATACGGAGAGGAATCCCATGGAGAATATCCGAATTTAACCAACTATTTACACGGTGTTCATATTTTATTCATATTTAATCGCTATATTATTAATATAAAGTCAATGCCAACGATAACTCAGTAACACAAGACATTTTTTCATAATAGCCCGGGTGCCGAAAGGTGCTCGGGCACTCCTCATTTCACGGCACAAATTCATAGCCTCGTTTCAAGCCGTCAATTTTCTTCTTTCACATGACTCAGGCTGATAATCTGGTTATTAAGCTGAAGCATCCTTTCGTCCAGATCCGAAACCATCTTTGCACACTCTACCAACTCGTTTCTGATATGCTCAGGGGCGTCACCCTCAAACTTATAGTGTATTTTGTGCTCAAGACTTGCCCAGAAATCCATTGCAACCGTCCTGATCTGGATCTCGACCTTCGTGTCTACAGTGCGATCCGACAGATATACCGGCACGGTAACAATCATATGATAGCTTTTATATCCGCTGGATTTTGGAAACGTGATATAGTCCTTGACCGCCAGGACCTTTATGTCCCTCTGCTCGGCGATCATGTCCGCAATCCTGTAAATATCGGACGTAAACGAACATATCACCCTGATGCCCGCGATATCGTTTATGTATTTGATCATATTGTCGATTGTGGATTCGTGGCCGTCCCTTTTCAGTTTCTTTACAATGCTCTCGGGAGTCTTGATCCGCGACTTAATATGTTCAATCGGGTTATATTGATGTACATGCTGAAACTCGTCGTTTAAAATCTCCATCTTTGTCTCAACCTGTCTCAGTGCCGCATTGTAAACCAACGTTACCTCACGCCAGCTATCGATTCCTTCGCCGTTGTCCGCCTTTAATTCCATAACTGCTCCTTCATAAGCTTCATGTACGTCCGCTCCGCCGTCCGGCGTTTCGTCTCTCTCAGGGCTGTCGGGCAGTCGTCCGCCGCCCATGTTAAATTCATTATACCATATAAAATTACACAAATGTATCTTATTCACAAAAAATTAATCCTTTTTTCACAATATTTAATTACCTGCCGACAGTAAAAACCGTACCTTTTATATATATGAAACAAATCCGCACATTATAACCTGAGCATCGTCATAATCTATGTATCATTACAATCTGTTTATCATTACAACCTTAATATTATAATGTGCTGAGCCGTACTGAGCATTACTGTGTACTGAATATTACTATGTACTGAGTCCGCCGTATTCAGCCCGGCAATGTCGATGTTCTCCCGGCAGACCGTGTGAGCACGTCGGCACTTGGCGAGGTACTTTCGAGCCTGGTGTCCGTTACGTGCTAAGCCGAGCGAAAGCGCGTCTGCAGGGAGAACATCGGCAGTACCGGGCGTGACTTGCTTTATTTTTTGAGAAATATGCTACTTGCGCTTTGTCCGCAAATCTATTACCATATACGTTAAGAGACACCAAAACGCAAGCCTGAAAGGCAGAATGTGAGGAAAGATGTTTCGACTCTGGGCCAGAATATTTGAAGACAATCATATGCTTAAGGATACCTGCATAGCAGACGGCGGCAGCGATACCCGCACCCATAAGGTTTTTCGCGCCCTTGATGAGGTCTGCCTGCAGTTTGACCTCGCAAGGCCGATCTGGCTTAACAAAAACATAGCGGAGTTTAAGCGTCTCAGCAAAACCCGCTTCACTTCCGACAATTTTATCGAATCAGTTCAATTTGACTATCTTGAGATTCAAATAATCGAAGAAGATTAATTTTTCCTGTTGACAGCTCTTTTGATTCATTGTATTATCTTTTCATACACATTAAGTAGTTTTGAAAACTACATGTCGAATCGCGACTTATCTATGCAAAGTTTTTCAAAACTTTCTGGTATGGTTTTGTTTATTTTTGCATATGCTGACAATGCTTAATAATTCACAGGCTTTTATGGAAAGGGAGGTAAAAATGCAGATAACAATAAGAGAACCCGGAAGTGCAATTACACATTTTATCGGGATGATGCTGGCAGTGTTTGCCGCCGTCCCCCTGTTAGTCAAAGCCGGAATCACCTCCGGCGCACTCAGCTTTTCCGCAATGACGATATTTATGGCAAGCATGATCCTGCTCTACGGCGCAAGCACCGCCTACCATTCGGTCAATCTTACAGGAAGGGCGTTGCAGCTTTTCCGCAAGCTGGATCACATGATGATCTTTGTTTTGATCGCAGGATCTTATACACCCGTATGCCTTGTTATTCTGGGCGGTCCTTCCGGTTACGCGCTCCTTGCCATCGTCTGGTGCATCGCCCTGGTCGGCATGATAGTAAACGCCTGCTGGATCACATGTCCCAAATGGCTTTCCTCCATTATATATATTGCCATGGGATGGGTGTGCCTGCTTGTGTTCGGTCAGCTCGTTGCGTCGCTTTCCACGCCCGCTTTCCTCTGGCTGCTTGCAGGAGGGCTGATCTATACGGCAGGAGGCGTTATCTATGCGCTTAAGCTCCCAATATTTAATTCCAGGCACAGGGCGTTCGGCTCCCACGAGGTATTTCACCTTTTCGTGATGGCAGGCAGCATGTGTCATTTCATCTTTATGTATGTGTATGTGGCGTGAACATGCGCGGTATAAGTACATGGCAGCAATAATAGTAATGATATAGCAATATATAAACTAATAAATAAACGAAGGGCCCCGTCTGCGGACGGAGCCCTTAATGTCAGTCGTCATATCCGTTGGGATTATTCTTCTGCCATCTCCATGAGTCTTCGCACATCTCCCTGATGCCATAACGCGCCTCCCAGCCCAGCTCTTTCTTTGCCAGAGAAGCGTCCGCATAGCTCATAGCCGTGTCGCCCGCGCGTCTCTCCTTAATAACGTATGGAATCTTTACGCCCGAAGCCTCCTCAAAATTTTTCACAACGTCAAGCACGCTGTAGCCTGTGCCTGTTCCAAGATTATAAATTTTAAGACCCGCGTTTTCCTGAATTTTTTTAAGCGCTTTCACATGGCCCACCGCCAGATCCACCACGTGAATGTAATCTCTCACGCCGGTTCCGTCAGGGGTGTCGTAGTCGTCTCCGTACACTCCCAGCTCCTTAAGCTTTCCCACCGCCACCTGGGTAATGTAAGGCATGAGATTGTTTGGTATACCGTTGGGGTTTTCCCCTATTGTTCCGCTCTTATGGGCGCCGATCGGGTTAAAATAGCGAAGCAGTATCACGTTCCATTCCGGATCAGCTTTCCAGATATCGGATAGAATCTGCTCCAGCATAGACTTTGTCCAGCCGTAAGGGTTTGTACACTGTCCCTTTGGACACTCCTCTGTTATCGGTACAAAAGCCGGCGTTCCGTAGACAGTGGCGCTTGAAGAAAAGATTATATTCTTTACGCCGTGCCTGCGCATCACGTCAACAAGAGTAAGCGTCCCCGCAATATTGTTTTCATAATACTCCCATGGCTTCCGCACGGACTCCCCAACCGCCTTAAGGCCTGCGAAATGAATCACGGCGTCAATATCTTCCGCCGAAAAAATTTTATCAAGCGCATCCCTGTCAAGGATATCATTCTTGTAAAACGGGACCTTTTTGCCTGTAATAGCCTCCACCCGCTTAAGAGCTTTCTCGCTCGAATTGCTCAGATTGTCAACCACAACCACATCATAACCCGCCTGCTGCAGTTCCACAACAGTATGGCTGCCGATATAGCCTGCGCCGCCTGTGACCAGTATTTTCATAAGCTATCCTCCTGTTACTATGTATTCAATAGTTAATACACCTGCAGACGCGCCCGATTATAACTGCACACCGTTCTTTTTGAGAAGCTCCCTTGCGCTCTCAACGGAATCTATACCTGTCATATTTTTTATCGGAGCAAACTCTCTCTCCCTTACCACCTCAAACGGCAGGCATCCTGACATCTGATGGATCATGTCAAGCACCAGGTTTTCATATTTGAAGCCGTTGGGCGCATCGGGTTTTACAGGTTCCCCCGCATCGTTAAGATACGGAATCTTTTTCTCCACAATATGCAGAGGGAGACGTTTTTCCAGTATACGCTCCAGTTCCGAAACGCTGAAAAGATAATTTAGAATCACTCCATAGTTATAAGCCG
>CANQSE010000146.1 GCA_947626405.1 uncultured Acetatifactor sp.
GGCTTAGCACGTAACGGACACCAGGCTCGATAGTACCTCGCCAGGTGCCGACGTGCACGCACGGTCTGCCGGGAGAACTTCGGCATTGCCGGGCTGTATACGGCGGAGGGGCTGAACTGCTATTCCCCTGACGGTTCAAGGGTGACTGTCCACAGCTCTCCCGGGTTAAAGAGGCGCACCGGAATTGTGTGCATCCCAAGACCCCTGCTTAAAATCATCGACGAACCTCCGTTGCGGTAGATTCCGCCGTCGAACTTCGGAAACAGCCTTAACCCCGGCGAAATAACGCCCTTGCCCCAAACCGGCACTCTTGCCACGCCTCCGTGTACATGACCCGAGACTACGAGGTCGGCGCCCCATTGCGCATACTGCGCAAAATAGTCGGGATTGTGGGCAAGCAGTACAGTAAAAAACTGATCCTGCGCCTTTCCCAGGAGTCCGTCAAGATAGTCTGTCTTCATATTCGGCACGCGCAGACGTCTGTAATATTCCTTTCCGATCTGTACACCGCATATCTCTATTCCGCACTCCTTAATAAACGTCCTGGCGTTTACAAGCGGCTCAATCCCAATATCGGCGAGGGCTTGTCCTAACCTTTCTGCCATGTCGCCGTAGGTTTCCGGATACAGCTCCATACGATGCTCATGGTTCCCATATCCATAGTAGACCGGATACTCTGCTGCAAGCTTTTTTATAAGACATACCGCCGGTTCGATAGTTTCACCCTTCTTCGCCGTGACCATATCTCCGGCTATCAGTATAATATCCGGCTCCTGCCCGCGTATTGCTTCGATGAGCCTTTCGTTTTCGCGTCCGTATCGCTTGTTGTGCAGGTCTGAGAGAATGACTGCCTTTACTTTTTTTCGTATCCTCCCGTCTGCGATACGATACTGCCGTACCACAAACCGGTTGCTGTCATAGATCGCCACCCATATAAGGATTATTAAGATCGCGCACACTAGCACACATAATATATCTGCCATGGATTTCCCCGCAAAGGGGCAGAGCAAAGAGACTCATGCGCCCCTGCCCCGCCCGGTTTTCTTTTCCTCTGGACATTATAACACACTCAGCTTATCTACAAAAGAAAATTTCCCCATATTTTTTTCAGATAGTCAATATATCTCGCTTTTTCCACGCTTCCCCCGTAGAGAACAGGGACGCTTCCAATCTCCGTCCCGTTCAGGTAATACTTCGCCACTCCGGCCTGCTGTCCCTCCGTGACCGGAGCTTCCACGCTCTCAGGTACATCAAGCACCTTCACAACTGACGACAGATCGCTTCCCGCAGTGTCAAGATAGCGAAATTCCCCCAGAAAGACCAGATCCACCTCGTCCTCCACTCCCTTTTCAACCTTGACGGGAGCCAAATCCTCCGCGTTTGAATCTATGTACAAATCGCACACGTTGAAGCCGTACGTAAGGAGCGTCTTTGCGTCCGAAACGCGGTGGGCGTTGTCGGGCGCTCCCATTACTACGGCGATTAAGTCAATGCCGTCCTTTGAGGCCGTTGCCGACAGGCAAAACATGGCCTTTGAGGTTGAGCCTGTTTTTAAACCTGTTGCGTAAGGGTACTGTTTCATCAGCTTGTTTGTGTTTGTCAGGGTGAATGTGCTCGTTCCCTGTGCAGTCTCGTGCGTGATATCCTCCATCCATATCTTTGTGTAGTCAAAAATCTGAGGATGCTTTGTCGTAAGCTCCCTTGACATGATCGCCACATCCTTTGCGGTAGAGTAGTGGTTATCGGAATCCGTAAGGCCGCAGCAGTCCTCGAAATGAGTGTCGTTCATTCCAAGCTCCTGGGCCCTCCGGTTCATGAGGTTCACAAACGCTTCCTCGCTTCCCGCAATGTGCTCCGCAACCGCCACGCTGGCGTCGTTTCCGGATGCCACGGTAATACATTTTATCATGGTTTCAAGAGTCTGCGACTCGTTCTGGGCAAGAAACACCTGTGAGCCTCCCATCGAACTTGCGTGTTCGCTGACTATCACCTGATCCGACAGTGATGCCTTACCGGAGTCTATGGCTTCAAACGTCAGAAGAAGCGTCATAATCTTTGTCACGCTGGCAGGACTTCTCTTTTCTGTGGAATTTTGCTCATAGATCACCTGACCCGTGGAGCTCTCCATGAGAATCACGGAGGGAGCGGAGACAGTTACCGCTGAATTTGTTGTGACGGCCGGCTCGGCGGACACCGGCGAGGCGGCCATTATCCACATTGCAGCCGACAACGCAGCCGCCAGGAATTTTTTTACATACATAGCTCTTTTCTCCAAAATACTCCTCTGCCATACTCAAAACGGCAGCCTTTTTATTAAAGGATATGCCTGCGGCGCATTTTTAGAACAAGAGCGCATGACGTGTCCTGCGCACAGAAAACCCCCGGCTGTTAAACCGGGGGTCTGTCAATTCATTAATTATATTTGCGTTTCCGAGCGGCCTCAGACTTTTTCTTGCGTCTTACGCTGGGCTTCTCGTAATGCTCGCGCTTGCGAATCTCCTGCTGGATTCCGGCCTTCGCACAGCTTCTCTTGAAACGGCGCAGAGCGCTGTCCAGAGTCTCATTTTCTTTTACGATGACGTTCGACATTCTACCCGACCTCCCTTCAGTCCCACAAACATTCGACTGATTGGGTTAATATTATGTATTGCCGATGCACATACACACTTGGTATTATAAACACAAAAACCTGTTGCGTCAATATTTATTTTAAAATTCTGGAAAAAATAAGCCGAGCGGAAGCGTGTCTGACGGGAGAACTTCGGCAGTACCGGGCGTGACTTGCAGGGAAAACGCCGAACTGTTACGAACATACCGTCACTGCGAAAGCTGGCTCTCCAGCACCTTCGCCGCTTCCTCAATTGCCGCCGGAATACCTTCGGGGTTTTTGCCTCCGGCCTGCGCCATGCCGGGACGTCCGCCTCCGCCTCCGCCTGCCAAAGCGGCGATGCCCTTGATAAGGTTGCCCGCATGCGCTCCTTTCGCCTGGGCGCCGTCGGTTGCCATGGCGATCATGTTGACCTTTCCGTCCTGAGCGGACATAAGCACCACTACGCCGTCTCCCAGTCTGTCCTTTAGCTGGTCTCCCAGCTCTCTAAGACCGTTCATATCGACTCCGGACACGTTTGCAGCTATGAGCTTTACGCCCTTTACCTCCCTTACCTGATCCGTCACATCACCCAGGGCATCCCTGGCAGCTTTTGATTTTAACGACTCAAGTTCGGACGTAAGGCTCTTTATCTGAGCCATCACATGCTCGCAGCGCTCCGTCAGGGACGCCGGAACAGTCTTTAATGTTTTGGCGGCAGTCTCCAGCGTGCGCTCCAGATTTTTATAATATGCAAATACGCCGTTTCCTGTCAGGGCTTCAATCCTGCGCACACCCGCAGCCACGCCGTTTTCCGAGAGAATTTTAAATGCCGATATCGCTCCGGTATTTGATACATGGGTTCCTCCGCAAAATTCCATTGAAAAGTCGCCCATTTTCACCACCCGCACGGTCTCCCCGTACTTTTCGCCAAAAAGCGCCATGGCTCCGGTCTTTTTTGCCTCCTCCACGGGAAGCACTTCCGTGACAACCGCAAGATTTTCCGCTATCTTCTGATTTACGATATTTTCCACACGCTCGAGTTCCTCGGCTGTGAGAGCCTGGAAATGGCTGAAGTCAAAGCGCAGCTTGTCTCCGTCCACATATGATCCTGCCTGCTCCACATGATTTCCGAGCACTTCCCTGAGCGCCCTGTGGAGAAGATGCGTTGCGCTGTGGTTTTTGCAGGTATCGGAGCGTTTTTTCCCGTCCACCTTAAGCGTCGCCGTATCTCCCGTCTTAATCATTCCACGGGTGACAGTTCCGATATGCCCGATTTTGCCCCCGAGAAGCTTCACGGTGTCCTTAACCTCAAAGGTTCCCTCGGCGGTTGATATCACGCCGGTGTCGGCGCACTGTCCGCCCATGGTGGCGTAAAAAGGAGTCTCCTCCACAAAAACCGTTCCGGTCTGGCCGTCCGTAAGCGCTTCCACCAGCGCGTCTTCCGTTGCAAGCACCGTCACCCTGGAATTGTGCTCAAGCCTGTCATATCCGACAAACTCGGTGGTTACGCTGGGATCGATGGACTCGTACACCGTCACGTCCGCCCCCATATAATTTGTTACCTTGCGCGCCTTTCTCGCCGTCTCCTTCTGCTTTTGCATACAAACCCCGAAGCCGGCCGCATCTATTGTAAACCCTTTTTCCGAAAGAATCTCCTCGGTCAGATCCGCGGGGAATCCGAATGTGTCGTAAAGCTTAAAGACATTTTCGCCGGAAAGCTCCGTGCTTGCGGACGCTCTCATCTCCTCCTCCATCTGTCCAAGGATGCTGAGGCCCTGATCGATTGTTTTGTCGAATTTTTCCTCCTCCTGGCTCAGTACGTTTAATATAAACGCCTGTTTTTCTTCAAGCTCAGGATAGCCGTCCTTACATTCCTCTATAACCGTACGGCTGAGCTGCGCCATGAACCCGCCGTTTATACCGATAAGCCTCCCATGCCTTGCAGCCCGCCTGATCAGTCTGCGCAGCACATAGCCCCTGCCCTCGTTGGAGGGCATAATGCCGTCGCTTATCATAAACGTAGTGGAACGGATGTGGTCGGTTATCAGACGGATCGATACATCCGTCTTTTCGTCCTTTTGATATTCGACTCCCGCGATTTTGCAGATCTTGTCCCTGATGGCCTTCATGGTGTCTATGTCAAAGACTGAATCGACGTCCTGCACCACAACCGCCAGACGCTCAAGCCCCATTCCTGTATCGATGTTTTTCTGGGCAAGCTCCGTATAGTTTCCGTGGCCGTCATTGTCAAACTGCGTGAACACGTTGTTCCACACTTCCATAAAGCGGTCGCAGTCGCAGCCCACTTTACAGTCCGGTTTACCGCAGCCGTACTTTATTCCCCTGTCATAGTAAATCTCCGAGCACGGTCCGCAAGGTCCGGCGCCGTGCTCCCAGAAATTGTCGCATTTGCCGTTTTCATCCCTGTAAAAGCGGGTGATCTTCTCCGCGGGCACGCCGATTTCCTTTGTCCAGATATCAAACGCCTCGTCGTCCTCGCTATAGATTGACGGATAGAGCCTGTCGGGATCCATCCCAACCACCTTGGTCAAAAATTCCCAGCTCCATGCGATGGCCTCGTGCTTAAAATAATCACCGAAGGAAAAGTTGCCCAGCATTTCAAAAAAGGTCAGGTGGCGGGCCGTCTTTCCCACGTTTTCGATATCTCCGGTGCGCACACACTTCTGACAGGTGGTCACTCTCCTTCTGGGAGGGATTTCCTGGCCTGTGAAATACGGCTTTAAAGGCGCCATTCCGGAATTGATTATAAGCAGGCTGTTATCGTTATGCGGCACCAGCGAAAAGCTTTTCATCTTCAGGTGCCCGTTTTTTTCAAAATAATCAAGAAACATTCTTCTCAGTTCGTTTACGCCGTAAGGTTTCATGGCTTTATCCTCCAGGGATGATATAAAATTTGTTATTTTTACAAGTGTTGTATTTACCGGAAATATTATAAGAGCAATTTGCAGGCTTGTCAAATCTTTTCCGCACACGGCTATCTCGCCATATCAGTCCAGCCTTTCCCTTGCAGATCACGCCCGGTAATGCCGATATTCTCCTGGCAGACCGTGCGTGCACGTCGGCACCTGGCGAGGTACTTTCGAGCCTGGTGTCCGTTACGTGCTAAGCCGAGCGGAAG
>CANQSE010000147.1 GCA_947626405.1 uncultured Acetatifactor sp.
CCCGGATGGCGGTCAGCGCATATCGGATTTTGTTGCCTGAAACCGAAAACCCGCTCTCCCCTTCGTTTACGTCAGGCGGCACCAATTCGATGCCAAGGCTGCGGCATAGCATGATATACTCCGAAACCTTTCCGGCGTTGTCGATCACAGACGTCATGAGCGCAGCCATATATTCCACCGGATAATAATATTTCAGATAGGCGGTCTGATATGCCACCACCGCGTAACAGGCCGCGTGAGACTTGTTAAAGGCATACTTTGCAAAATCCATCATGTCGTCGTAAATTCCGCCTGCGACTTTCTCGTCAATTCCTCTTGCCACACATCCCGGCACATTTTCTTCCGGATTTCCGTATATAAAGTTGGCGCGCTCCTTCTCCATTACAGCCTGCTTCTTCTTGCTCATGGCACGGCGCACCAGATCGCTTCGTCCAAGCGTATATCCGCCAAGATCCCTCACTATCTGCATAACCTGCTCCTGATAGACTATGCAGCCGTATGTAGGCTTTAAGATTGGCTCAAGCTGCGGGCATGAATAGACAACGTCGCCGTTATTGTTTTTTCCTTTTATATATTTAGGTATGAAATCCATGGGACCCGGACGGTACAGCGATATGCCTGCAATAATGTCCTCCAGGTTCTGCGGCCGCAGTTCCTTCATAAAGCTTTTCATTCCCCCGCTTTCAAGCTGGAACACTCCCTCCGTCCTGCCTGTGCCGATCGAAGCCAGCACCTTCGGATCATTGTAATCTATATTGTCTATGTCGATATGTACTCCTCTTTCTCTCTCCACAAATTTAACCGCGTCGCTTATGACAGTCAGGGTCCGCAGCCCCAGAAAGTCCATCTTTAAAAGTCCAAGCTCCTCCAGGGTTGTCATGGTAAACTGTGTGGTAACGGAGCCGTCGCTCCCCCTTGAAAGAGGCACAAACTCGTCCGCCGCATCAGGGCATATAACCACGCCCGCCGCGTGCATGGAGGTATTTCTCGGCAGTCCCTCAAGACGTCGGCACATATCAATCAGATGACGGACCTCCTCGCTCTCCTGGTACATCCTCCTTAATTCAGGATTCTTTTCAAGCGCCCCGTCAAGTGTAATATTCAGCTCCTTCGGGATCATCTTCGCAATATTGTCAACATAACTGTACGGCAGATCCATTACGCGTCCGACATCCCGCACCACCGCCTTTGCGGCCAGAGTACCGAATGTGACGATCTGCACAACCTTGTCGGTGCCGTACTTTCTGCCAACGTAGTCTATGACCTCCTGACGCCTCTCGAAGCAGAAGTCGATGTCGATATCGGGCATGGAAACACGTTCCGGGTTAAGGAAACGCTCAAACAGGAGGTTGTAGCGTATAGGGTCAATGTTTGTAATTTTAAGGCAGTAAGAAACAATGCTCCCCGCTGCGGAACCCCTCCCCGGCCCCACGGGAATGCCGTTTTTTCTTGCGTAATTGATAAAATCCCACACTATGAGGAAATAGTCCACATACCCCATCGTCCTTATTACCGACAGTTCATAGTCGAGTCGTTCCCGAAGCGTCTGCCCCGTATCTCCGGCAGGTTTTCCGCCGTCGCCGTAGCGCTGCGCAAGTCCCTCGTCGCAAAGTTTGTTCAGATAGCTCCAGGAGTCGTACCCCTCGGGCACTTCATAGTGAGGAAGCTTTGTCACGCCAAACTCTATTTCCACGTTACAGCGCTCTGCAATTCGCTGGGTATTTTCCAGCGCATCCGGCGCGTAGGGGAACAGTTCCTTCATTTCTTCCTCGCTCTTTACATAATACTGTCCGCCCTCATACCTCATCCTGTCCTTATCGGCTAGCTTTTTGCCTGTCTGCAGACAGAGAAGTATGTCGTGGGAGTCGGCGTCTGTCGAATATGTATAATGAACGTCGTTTGTGGCGACAAGCGGGATATCAAGCTCCCTGCTCATCCTTACAAGCTCGGTATTTACCAGGCGCTGCTCCGGGATCCCATGATCCTGCAGCTCCAGAAAAAAGCTGCCCTTTCCAAAACATTCCTCGTATTTCCGGGCAGCCTTGCGCGCCTCGTCATACATGCGTTTTGCAATGTATCGCTGCACTTCTCCGGCAAGGCATGCGGACAGCGCTATAATCCCCTCGTGGTATGTCCTGAGCACTTCCATATCCACCCTGGGCTTGTAGTAATATCCTTCGGTGAATCCCTTGCTCACAATTTTCATCAGATTGGCATATCCAAGATTATTTTCAGCCAAAAGCACAAGATGATAATAGCGGTCCTCTCCTCCCGTTATCTCCCGATCAAACCTGGAGTGCGGAGCCACGTATACCTCACAGCCAATTATCGGCCTGATCCCTTCCGCCCTGGCGGCGCGGTAAAAATCAATTACGCCGTACATCACTCCGTGATCCGTAATTGCGGCGCTGTCCATTCCAAGCTCCTTAACCCTTGCCACATATTCCTTTATTTTATTTGATCCGTCCAGCAGAGAATACTCCGTATGGACATGAAGATGCGCAAATGCCATGCCTTCAGCTCCTTATGATAAAATACCTTACCTTATTATACTTAAACTGTAAGCTTTTGTAAATTACCGGTATTTTAAAAAGCGCCACGGCAGACCTGCCGCAGCGCTTAAATTCCTTTCGGTTTTTATAAATACTTCTTCAGCGTTTCAACCTTGTCAAGAGCCTCCCAGGGAAGGGATATATCGTCCCGCCCGAAATGACCGTAAGCGGCCGTCTGGCGGTAGATTGGCCTGCGCAGATCCAGCATCTTTATTATGCCGGCCGGACGCAGATCAAAGTTTTCCCTGATGATCTCCACAAGCTTTTCGTCGGCAATTCTGCCGGTTCCGAATGTATCGACCATAACCGAGGTGGGCTGGGCGACTCCGATGGCGTATGAGAGCTGGATTTCACACTTATCCGCAAGCCCTGCAGCCACGATGTTCTTTGCCACGTACCTCGCGGCATAGGCTGCGCTGCGGTCAACCTTTGTGCAGTCCTTTCCCGAAAACGCTCCGCCGCCGTGACGCGCGTACCCTCCGTAGGTATCAACGATAATCTTGCGTCCCGTAAGTCCCGCGTCTCCCTGCGGCCCGCCGATCACGAAGCGTCCCGTGGGATTGATATAGAACTTTGTATTCTCATCCACAAGCTCCACGGGGAGCACCGGATCCAATACATACTTTTTGATATCCTTATGTATCTGGGTCTGCTCCACGTTTTCATCGTGCTGTGTGGAGATTACTACGGCTTCCAGCCTGATTGGTTTTCCGTTTTCATCATACTCAACGGAAACCTGGCTTTTTCCGTCCGGACGCAGATAGGAAAGCGTACCGTCCTTCCTAACCTTTGTCAGTTGCCTCGTCAGCTTATGTGCAAGCGAAATTGGATAAGGCATAAATTCCGGAGTCTCGTTCGTTGCATAGCCGAACATCATTCCCTGATCTCCCGCGCCGATGGCCTCAAGCTGAGCGTCCGTCATCTTAGACTCCCTTGCTTCCAGCGCCTTATCGACTCCCATGGCGATATCAGGTGACTGCTTGTCCAGGGCTACCAATACGGCGCATGTATGGCCGTCAAATCCCACCTTTGAATCATTGTAGCCGATTTCATTCACAGTCTGACGCACAATGGCCGGTATGTCGATGTTTGCCTTTGTTGTTATCTCGCCTGTTACAAGTACAAATCCTGTGCAGCTTGCAGTCTCACAGGCGACACGACTCATTGGATCCTGGGCAATGCAGGCGTCCAGGACGGCATCCGACACAGCGTCGCAAAGCTTGTCGGGATGTCCCTCAGTAACGGATTCCGAGGTAAATAGATGTTTTTCCATAGTGTTTTTCCTTCCTTTCGGTTTTCGTTTGACCTTCAGCGATATGATTTTCTCCCCCGCAATGCCGTAAAAAAAGACCCGCTTGCGATAAGCGGACCTTTAAATCTTTCGACTTTCAATCCTCTTATTGCTCGATTTTGCTCGCTCAGGTGGGCACCTTCCTGTCAAGGGGTTGCCGTGGCTTCATCGATCCTATGTATCTCCGCCAACTCTGAATAAGAGAAATCATATTCACTTTTTACTACCTATTCACTGTACAACGAAACCTGCTCTGTGTCAATAGGTAAATCTCATATTTTCAAGCATTTTCAATCCGGAATATCAGCCTACCCTAAGCTTGAATTTCATGAAATCCTTTTCCGTCTGAACAAGCTCAATCTGTGCGCCGAGTCCCTGGAGCTTCAGGTGGAAATCCTCGTAGCCCCTCTCGATATATTTAATGTCATCCACCGTGGTAAATCCCACGGCAGCAAGCGCCGCTATCACAAGAGCCGCTCCGGCGCGAAGATCAGGCGCTGATATGCTTGCCCCGGTATACCTTGGAACTCCGTCAATGATTGCCGTGTTCCCCTCGACCTTTATGTTGGCTCCCATCCTTGTCAGTTCGTCTACATATTTAAAACGGTTTTCAAATATGCTTTCCGTCACAATGCTCGTTCCGCCCGCCAGCGCCAGCGCCGCCGTTATCTGCGGCTGCATATCGGTCGGAAATCCCGGATAAGGCAGCGTCTTTACATGCGTATGCTTCAGCGGCTTTGATGCCACCACACGTATACAGTCGTCCGCTTCCTCCACCTCGCATCCCAGCTCCAGAAGCTTTGCCGTAATAGATTCAAGATGCTTTGGAATAACGTTTTTTACGGTCACGTCTCCCTTTGTCACAGCCGCCGCAAACATGAATGTTCCGGCCTCAATCTGATCGGGAATAATGGTGTAGTCGCTGCCGTGAAGCTTTTGCACTCCCTTGATCCTGATCACGTCCGTTCCGGCTCCCTTGATGTTGGCTCCCATGCTGTTTAGGAAATTGGCAAGATCCACGACATGCGGCTCCTTTGCGGAGTTTTCAATGATCGTCATTCCCTCGGCCATTGTAGCCGCCATCATTACATTAATGGTCGCTCCCACGCTTGATACGTCCATATAAATATGGCACTGACCTTTATCAGTCCGTGCTCAATCACCACATCCGCGCCGAGAGCCTTAAACCCTTTTATATGCTGATCGATTGCACGACATCCTATATCGCATCCGCCGGGCAGCGCCACCTCCGCATGTCTGTATTTCCCGAGCAGGGCCCCGAGCAGATAATAAGACGCTCTGATTTTTTTGATTTCCTCCGTATCAACTACAAGTCCGTTTATGTTTCCGGAGTTAAGCGCCACTCTGTGGCGATCGAAGCGTTTCACCATTACCCCGATCCCGCGCATGGCATCAAGCATTACATTTGTGTCCCTCACATCGGGCATATTTTCTATATAAACTGTCTCGTCAGTCATAGTGGACGCGGCAAGAACGGGAAGCGCCGCATTTTTAGCGCCCCCTATCTCAACGTCTCCCACCAGCGGATTCCCGCCTTTGATTGCATATTGTTCCATCTATTTATACCTCGGTTTAAGGTTAAACTCATTTTTTTGCTGATCCGGCCGATCATGATAAGCGCCGGAAACAGTGCATATTCTGCACAATTACAAAGATTTTACCACATTTTTCCCGGTTTGTAAACTGAACGCACGTTTGCGCTTATCATCAGTAACAGTTCGGCCTATTCCTTGCAAGTCACGCCCTGTACTGCCGATGTTCTCCCTGCAGACACGCTTCCGCTCGGTTGCGCACGTAACGGACACCAGGCT
>CANQSE010000148.1 GCA_947626405.1 uncultured Acetatifactor sp.
TATTTTTGTTCTGCAGAACCGAGACGGAACTCGCCAGTCTGGGGATTTCCGACGTCAGCTTGGCATTTGCCTCCTGCGTTTCTCTGGAAACCGTCGGATACATCTTTTCCCGCAGAAGCTTGTCAAGCACATATTCTTTGCCCGTACTCGTACTCGTTCTTCTCCCGGATGCCGCCGTGTCGTAACCACGCAGACCGCTGTAATAAGAGTTCACCGTTCTGCCGTAGCTGCCGTTCCTGATGCCGCCCCAGTTCGAATACCAGCCGGAATGTCCCGAAGTACCCGATAAGAAACCTGCACCGTAATAACTCATACCATCATCACCTTTCTTTCTGAATGAAGCGATTTCTCATATTGCTGCTCTTTATCTCGCTATCATCTCTATCGTTTTTCCTTATACCGCTATTTCCCGTATCGTTGTCCGGCATACCGCCATTGCGCATATTATTACGCTTCCCATCGTCTTTCTTTGTATCGTCGTCCCGTGTGAGCGCATCCATGACATCTTCCGTCAGGCTTTCACGCAGATCGTCCAGACTGCACATCTTCTGCATATCCAGACTGCCATCTTCCCGATAGCCTTGCACATACATGTTTCCGCCGTCAACATGATACAAAAAAGCGCCTTTTTTCATCTGCGCCGCGACATCCTCTCCGGTGGTCTTTAAGGACCACTGTTCGGACGGCGGCTCTATTTTCGTTCCATGGAATCGGTCTTTGTCAGCAGAGAAATCATCAGCCGTATCTTTCTCATCTTCCTTCTTTTCGGAGAAATCAATCTTCGGGAATGCGGATTCCGCGTCCTGACTGCTAAAAAGCTGCAAAACCAGACCGACTTTCTGGGATAACGCACCGCTCTCCCAGTCCATGTAGGCCCGCCGGGCAATCATATCCAGTGCCCGCTTCACGGGTGTCCTGCCGTCGGATTGCGCATGCTGTCTGGCAATCCTCGCCTCTGACAGCGTACCCTTTCTGCTATACAGTCCGGAAACGCTTCTATTCCCCTGTCCGGAAAAAATACTTTCCTCCGATACAAGATCTCTGTCCTTAAAGGTCGGAAAAACCTCTTTCTGTTTATGTGACAGCGCCGTATTATGCAAAGAAAAAAGCGATCCGTTACCGGAATTTCCTATCGAAAAAAGCGATCCGTTTCTGAAATTTCCCATCGATAATATCATACTGCCACCTCCCATCCGCCATCGGCGTATTCCCAACAGTACAATCGATTGCTCATAATTCCGTATCGCCGGAATATGTCTGCCATGTTTCGGATATTTCCCTTCCTCTTACCAATATTTTACCCCCCCAAACGTGTATGTCAAGTGCTTTCTGCCGTACTTTCTCCACTTACCTCACATATCAGGGAAAGGCGTCTTCCCTCTGAAAATGCCGTCCCCTGATATGCAGCTATTTAATTCTCTGTATCGCCAGTGCAAGTTTTATGCTGTCCTTCAATCCCATTCTGTAAGCAGCTTCCCCGTATGCCGCCCCACATTCATTGGCAGCTGAGATTGCATCGTCCACAACGTGTCCCTGCTCAATTCCGCATTGTAACACTTTTTCTCTAAATGCGTTTATGTGCGCACCTTCCCGGGATTTGTCAAAGCGTAATTCATCGGAAATTTCATATGATATTTGTTTGGTGTCCTATCCGTCAGATCCCACAAAAACAGCGCAAATAGATGCTTGAATCACCTCGCCCGTACTAATCTTTACTTATTTTCATTCACATAAAGCTGGATCCGGTTCTGAATAACACTTACTACATCATCCAGCCCCTTTTGTCCGCTATAATAGGCCGGAGCTTCCTCATTGATAATTTTTATGATCTCATCCTCATTCACAGAATAGAAAGACGTTGCATCCGGAACCAGCTTGAGTACCATATTGACATCGTCCCATGTTACTTCATTCTTTTTTATGGCAAACTCCGCTTTCTCATTCAATTTCTCCTTTAATGCCGGGTAGGTAAACCAGAGCTCCAGATAAAGTTCGCCTTTCTTCTCCTGTGTCAAAGTTTTTTCAATAAATTGCCATGCACCATCCTTATGCTCCGATACGGCAGCGATTGCATACGCATCACTGCTAATCAAAAGGTGTCCCCCTTTGCCATCCGCAGTGGGAAAACCTACATAGGCGGCATTCCCTCCAAACATTTTCGCATAATCCCTTAATATAGACGGATATAAATCCGCTACAGCAAACAGGACTTTCCCTTCTTGAATTTTGGAGGATAAGGATTCATTTTCTATCCCACTTGCCACAGAATCCGGAAATTGACTCACATACTCAAGCAGCACTTTAAATTCTTCCGTATCAAAATTACAGATACCTGTATTCCAGTCGATAAAAGCATCCTCATTGAACATCATGAGGTATTGCAGCATATCTTCTTTTGTCACCCCATCAAAGGCTTTCACTCCCGAATTGCGATTCTCAATCGAATACAGTTCATCCAATGTCAGACCCTCTTTATTGTCCAACAGTGCGCTGTTTCCCACTACGGTCCGGAGCATGAATTCCGCCGGAATTCCCACCAACATATCACCACAGGTATATACATCCAATATCCCATCCACAAAATCCGACCGCTCAAATAGCTCCGACCGCTCCACATAGGGTGACAGATCCACAAGGAGTCCCCTGTCTGCCGGTTTCCGCACATCGATGCCAGACAGGTCGATTAAATCCATTGGTTCCTTTGCCAGTATAGCATTGTATAAGTCTGTCAGGGATTCATAGTTTTTCACAGTGATATGATATCTGCTGTCTCCCCTGTTGAAACGTACTACCGTTGCTGCCAAATCGCTCCCTCCGTCCACAGTGGCAAGCACCATTTCTTCCTTTTGGGGAACCTGTTCCGCCTTTGTTCTTTCCAGTGCCACGATGCCCCTGTCATCGTTCATCCAATCTACCACTGTGGCGCATAGTCTGCCGTCATCCAACATATATAGATTTGTGACACAGTACCCATTAATATCACTGTCCATCCAGAGAAATAATTCTTCCCCGATTGATCCGGAGTTATTTTTCTGTGTGTCAGGGCTATAACCATAAACAGCTCTGTCGTCATACAATAATAAATCATATCGAAAATCCGAATTATCACTCTCGCCCGCGAAATCTCCACCTTGCCGTGTTCCCATACATAGACCATTAATATTCGGAATATTCTCAGCAACTTCCAATAATTGAGTATTCTCAAAATCAACTTCCATCAAGGTACATCTCATGCCGGCCATCCCCTCTTTATTACTTCCTGCCATATTCATACTCTCCTGACAGACGCAGAGATAAACCCTGCCATCAGCCCCTTCACCGGCTCCTTTTAGCTGGACAGTCACCTGATTTTCCAAAGAATTATAGCTGGCAGAGCCATGATAAACCCCGTCACCGGCATACAGCAGTATCTCCCCGCTATCAAGAAAAATATAAAGTCTCCCCTGACTGTCAACAGTCAGTTCGTGAATAGAAACATTACTACCTGCCTTCTCTGTTATATCCTTGGAAAACAGGCAGTTCCCTTCCAAATCAAACCTGCACAAAAAGCGTTTCATGGAACCGGACGCCGGATAGACATTCGCAGTCATATACAGTCCATAATCCTGCGAAAAAAAGTAGTATCCTGCCTCCCAGTCGTTTTCTTCCTCCGGCCAGTTAATGGGGACACACTTAAGCGTTCCATCGGTCAGGGAATACCGGCAAATGCTTTTTGTACTGTTCCCGGACGCTTCTCCAGGTGCCACATAGCAAAAGGTATCGCCTACCGGCTGCATTCTTTCATAATCCGCACGTCCATCCTCCACTAAGAACACCTCCGGCACATAGACCCATTCCCGCTGTGCAGCAATATTAGAAATAGTATTTTCGCTTGTTATGGCGTCATTAGCAGACGTATTTCCCTTACTGCACGATGCCAGGGACATAGATACACATAGCATAAGGCAGCATAAAAAAATTCCTGCCCAATTATATTTCTTAAAACATTTAAATTTTGCATTTTTTAATTTGTTCATCGAAAATACCTCTTTTCCCTTCGATTGTTCATATCAGACATCACTTTATCACCAAAAAGGGATCTGTGCCGCTTTATGTCATAATTTATATATGTTTTTGTAAAAATTAATAAGGACATGAGCGAAACGCGATAATGTCCTTATTAACGCTATATTCAATTCTCTACTCTTGTCATATATAACATTAACCTGATGCAGAATATATCATTTCGTGGCGTGACATTCATAGTGCCGTTATACATTTCTACAATCTTTTTCACACTTTTTAGTCCGATACCATGCTGTTCTTTTGCCTTTTTAGATGTAAGAAAAACTGTTCCAATATCCTTTCGTTCCTCTTTAAGAATATTTTCAGGTAAAAAGCTATTTTCTATTTGAATTTTCAATACTCCTCTTTTGAATGTAATGTCAACGCCCAAATACCTCTTTTCCGTCTGTCTGGCAGCTTCAATAGCATTTTCCAATAAATTACCGAGCAAAATATTGATATCAAAAGAATGTTCGATCTTCTCCGGCAACATCACATTCACGGTAACATTTGAAAGTTCATCCCTGGCTTTTTGTAACATATAATTTAATACACTGTCAATTTCCATATTTCCAGAGTCAACTATTTCATTCGGATTCTTAATAAAGTCTTCCATGTGGTCTATGTATTCCTGCATTTCCACTACACCATGCTTGTTTGCCATAAGCTTTAATTCGTTCATATGGTGTTTCATATCATGCTGTAAAGCTTTTATCTTTTCTTCACCTTGCAGAATACTATCAAGCCGGTTTGCGTAAATCTGCATTTTCTGCCTGAGCATCTCTGTTTCATACTTTTGTGAAACAGAATGAAGTAACAAATTGTACAGGTATAACATAAAAAAATTTATGATCAACATCACCATGCTTACGACAGCCATACCTCTATCCGTACAAAGATTTAAATATGTCAGAAGACATATCGCAGCAATACTGCATAGAGGAACAAAGATTAGGGGAAAATTTTGAGGTTCTTCCGGGCTTTCCCGATTTGTAATGATTTTTTCCGTGATGAGTTCACATATAAAAATCAAAAAAACAACTATAACTGCATAAACCTGACTATATGCTTCACCATCCTTATAATTGATAAACAACCGTGTTCCTGCCACATCGCATCCCGCATTAATCAGATAAATGGAACAGGTCACAAACAGGGTTGTTTTTGCCGATTTTGTATGTAACCGTACAACAATACCTATTCCAACGAGATTACATAAAACATTGATCCACATCGTATGAAATTCCCAAAACAGGACCGTATTTGCAATATAAAAACAAATATAGCAAATAAGTTCTTTTATTCTGTTTTTCTCTAACCTGCCAAGAAAGGTTACAATAAATCTATTTATCAAACACATCCTAAAAAGATTCGTTGCAGCACAAATAATAAAATCCGACATATCTATTCTTCCCTCAAAATTCTGTCTCTCACCGGTTTTCGATTTGCCGGACTGATTGTCAAAATTGTACCATTCACTAGCTCCACCATTTCATAGGTGTACCGAAAAACATATTCTCTGTTCACTATGTAAGATTGATGTATGACAATAAA
>CANQSE010000149.1 GCA_947626405.1 uncultured Acetatifactor sp.
GGCTTGCGTGTGACACATGGAATACGGAATTTACGGTTCTGGACGATTACCGGGGGCTGAACGCCAATATGCACTCAGTGGAAGCTTTCCTTGCGGCGGCGGATGTGATGAAGGACGAAAAGTACCGCGAGAGGGCTGGCAAGATCATTGAAAGGGTCATCGGATGGGCGTCAGAGAACCAATGGCGGATACCCGAGCATTTCACAAAGGACTGGAAGGCAGATACGGAATACAACAGAGAGCAGCCGGCGGATCCCTTCAAACCGTACGGCGCCACCCCAGGGCACGGGATCGAGTGGGCCAGGCTTATTACTCAGTGGGCGCTCTCCACATACCCTCACGACAGTGATGCGGCGCTGCCACTCATAACGGCGGCGCAGGAGCTGTACTGCCGCGCGGTGGAGGATGCCTGGAATGTGGATGGTGCGCCGGGCTTTGTATATACCACTGACTGGGAGGGAAGGCCGGTGATACACGACAGGATGCACTGGACGCTGGCGGAGGCGATCAATACCTCTGCAGTGCTGTACCGCACTGTGAAAAAAGACAGGTATGCCAGGGATTATGCTGCATTTCTGGAGTATATGGACGGGAAGGTGTTGGATCACGGGCAGGGCTCCTGGTTTCATCAGCTTGACTGCAAAAATCGTCTGATCGGCACGGTATGGCCGGGAAAATCGGATCTTTATCACGCTTTTCAGGCCACGCTGATTCCCTATGTCAGGACGGATCTGTCAGTTGCCGTGGCGGCAGCCCGAAGTTTCAAGCGTTGAGCGGTGTATTTATGTGATGAGCAGACTGCTTCTGAATACGGAATGGATATTTTTAACCGTGTGCAATTCGAAACGGTTAAGATTGTCGACAATATATTGATCTTATGGTATAATGATTCTGCTGGCGCAGAATTTCTGCCGATTTCATCGGCAGACGCCGCTTGCGCGTCGCATTATACCAGGCAAACCACCGCTTGAAAAGTAAATGCCGCTTACGCGGCGCTTCCTTTTCTGCGCTTGTGGTATAATGATTCTGCTGGCGCAGAATGAGACTGTTAGTGTTAAGCAGTTGGGATTGAATATCGAATTGACGAAATCTATAGCTAATGGTCGCGACATTGGTCATGCACCATTTGGACATTATGGGGAATTGCATTAAATGATATTATAAAAGAGCGTTTGTTGCAAACCGCAATCAAACTGGAGCAGAACATTTAAGCTTTATATTTGGAAGATGGAAATATGGAAAAAATAGTAATCATTATAAATGGTAATGGCGGTGTTGGAAAAGATACCCTATGTGATTTAGCGGCCAAACAATTTAGGGTTCACACTGTTTCGTCAATTACACCTATCAAAGAGGTTGCGCAAAAATATGGTGGCTGGAATGGCGAAAAAGACAATAAATCCCGTAGATTTTTAGCCGACTTAAAAGAAATATTTGTTGAATACAATGATTTGCCTTTTCAATACTTGTGCAAAGAGTATAGTCAGTTTATGAAAAGTAAAGATCAGATTTTATTTGCTCATATTCGGGAAGGTTCGGAGATCGATAAGTTCAAAAAGCATGTTTCAGGAGCATGTTATACTCTTTTGGTTACCAGAAATTTGAATGAAAATGTTCGCTGGGGAAATATGTCAGATGATAATGTCAAAATGTATAAATATGATTTGATTTACGAAAATGATAAATCTCTCAAAGAATCAGGAAGGGATTTTTGTGAATTTCTGGCAAAGAATATACAGGAAAAGTTGTACAGGAAACGGTTGCACATCTGCTGATTTTTGTAGTGTCCACTGTCTCCAAACAGGGCAGAAGTATACAGAAGTTTCGACTAAAAAAAGCCCGGCCGTAAAAAGAGGGGGAAGACACAATGGTTTTATTGTTAATCAGGCATGGAGAGTCGGAAGCGGATCTGCTGGATGTGCATGAGGGAAGGGCGGATTTTGAACTGACAGACAGAGGGCATATACAGGCGCAGGCAATGGCTGATTTTGTGAAGCAGGAGTATAAGGTTACAAAAATATTTGCCAGCACATTAAAGCGGCGGCTCAGACAGCGCGGCATTTGTCTGATGCGATAGGCATAAAAGTAAACTACGAAGAAGACCTGATGGAGTTTAATAATGGCCTGCTTGCGGGAATGTCAAGGGAAGAAGCCGCGATAAAATATCCGATAATCCGCTCCGTGCAGGGGATGGTTAAGGCGCTCAACGGATATCTTTTTTGGAATAGCGGATGTATGCAGTCGTGATGCCTGCGCATGCAAACAACATTCCAATCATGATAAGTCCTATGTCCAGCTTCCCGTTTGATATGATGTCGGCGCCTTCGCAATATGCAAAAGGAGTAATATATTTCAGGGATTCTGCCTGTTGCGACATATTTGACACCAGATTAATAAAATACATCATGGCGGCAAGTCCTATGCCGATCCCTGTGCTGCTTCGGTAGAGAAACGAGGAGATGCCAAAACAAATACAGGCAAGCTCAAGCTGGAGAAGATAGTATGCGCCGTGCATCATTAAAATTTCCTTCCATGGAACATCTTCCCCAATTATCCCGATAGACAGCACCGACAAAACTAAAATGATAAGGTTCATTGCCGTGATCTGCGTAAGAACCGCTGCCAGCTTTTCGGTGATAACACGAATCCTTGAAACGGGGTGCGTAAGCAAAAATTCCGCTGTTTTGCCTTTTTCCTCTTTTGAAAGGCTGGAAGTGCCGATCAGCGAGGCGAAAAATGCGCCGCCAAGTCCGAGAATATTTCCACATTCGATGGAATAGAAGCCGATCAGAGTTCCAAAGTTCAGGCGATCCATTCCAAATGCGGCTGTAAAGCTGCCCATGGATGAAAACATATCGCCCATAGTCTCCATTTCGTCTTTCATTTCAGGGAACAGAAATATGCAGATGACAAGCAGGAAGGCTATGGAGACCGTCCATACCGCAAAGCCGATTCTGCCCTGTCTGAGCTCGTGTCGAAAAACGATCATTCCTCAGCGCCTCCTTTTTCGTAGTAATGCAGAAATATTTCCTCCAAATCCGGATCGGTGATGGAGATATCCTGAATATCTCCCGTCGCAGCAGTGCGCAGCAGACTTTGAACATTTCCGCTATAAAGAAAATCCATATTTCCCTGTGATATATGCAGATCTATGACGCCGGAGAGTGCGCTGCAATCCATAGTTCCGCGAACGCTTACCCGTTTTGTGCCGGTACGTGAAAGTTCCGCCACGCTGCCGGAAGCTATAATCTCACCTTCTCTGATAATGGCGGCATTGACACAGTTGTGCTGTATTTCTGAGAGGATGTGGCTGGACAAAAATATAGTCGTTCCGGTCTTATTGCGTTCCCGCAGGATTTCAAAAAATTCCCTTTGCATCAAAGGGTCAAGTCCGCCGGTGGGTTCGTCAAGAATGAGGAGCTCAGGTTTATGCTGTAAAGCACAAACAATGGCGGTCTTCTTTCGATTGCCGAAAGAGAGCTCATCTGTTCTGCGTCCCGTGTCAAGCTGTAAACGCTCGCACAGACGGTTTGCTTCCTCCCTGCAATCCTGCCTGTGCAGGTCGGCAGAAAGCTTAAGCGCATCCCGCACGTACATTCCGGGATAAAAAGCAGTTTCCGACGGCAAATATCCTATCCGTTCCAGAATAGCTTCCTTTTCTTTTGCAATATCCAGACCAAATATTTTTGCATTGCCGCTGTTTGCCTTAATCAATCCTAAAAGTGTGCGGATTGTAGTGGATTTTCCGGCACCGTTGGGACCGATGAATCCAAAGAAATCGCCTTGTTGGACGCTCAGATCGATATGTTCAATGCCTCGTGTTTTACCGTAATATTTTGTCAGACCGTATGTCCTGATTGCTTCCATATTCCCTGCTCTTTCCACAGATATACTTTTCATGAATTATATATTTATTGTAAATTATATATTTATTGACCGAATTGTCAAGCAGTCAGGCATGAATTGTCAAGCGGTCAAACATGATTTGCCGAATCATACTTGACTAATTTGTTTTCCCGCGCTATACTATATATATCCTAAGAGGGGAGGTATTGCGGTGTTTATCGGCAGAAAGCGTGAACTTGAGACTCTGAACAGACTGTATTTCTCCAATAAATTTGAATTTATGGTAATATACGGACGGCGGCGTGTGGGAAAAACGGCGCTGATTAATCAATTTATCCGGGAAAAAAATGCTGTTTATTTTATGGGAGTGGAGAGTAACGCCAGACAAAATCTCGAAAATTTCAGCAGGAGCATTTTGGAAAATTGCACCGGCATTGAGACGGACAGTTCCTTCCACTCGTTTCAGGCGGCCCTGGAGTATGTGTTCAAGCTGTCCGTACAGGAGCGGCTCATCCTTGCCATCGATGAGTATCCCTATGTCGCCCGGGCGGAAAAAAGCCTTGCCTCCACGCTTCAGTTTCTTATTGATAAGTACAAGGACAACTCAAAGCTTATGCTGATCCTCTGCGGTTCGTCCATGTCCTATATGGAGGATCATGTCCTTGCCTATAAAGCGCCGCTTTACGGCAGGCGGACGGCACAGATGAAGATCGTCCCCTTTGATTTTGATGAAGCCTGCTGGTATTTCAAAAATTTCTCCGATGAGGACAAGGCGCTGCTCTACGGGATTGTCGGCGGAACGCCCCAGTATCTGCTGCAGATAAACGACAGGATGAGCGTGGAGGACAATATCAAAAATACGTTTCTGAATCCTGCTTCTGCGTTGTTTGAGGAGCCGGAAAACCTGCTGAAGCAAGAGATGCGGGAGCCTGCGCTCTATAACGCCATCATCACGGCAATTGCCACCGGCTCCACCAGGATGTCGGAGATTTCCGGCAAGGTCGGCGAAGGTACAAATGTGTGCTCCACTTATGTGAAAAACCTTTTGTCACTTGGCATTATACGGAAAGAGACGCCCTACGGAGAAAAGGCATCCCGAAAAGCAATTTATGTTATTGAGGACAACCTGTTCCGCTTCTGGTACCGTTTTGTGCCGGATAACAATTCCATTATTGCCCGCGGCGCCGCTGACCTTGCCTATCGGCGCATTGAGCCGTTTTTGCCTGACTATATGGGAAAGGTGTTTGAGGAAATCTGCAGGCAGTATCTCTGGAAGCTGCTGCTGTCCGGGAAATGCCAGGTACAGTTTTCCTCCCTCGGTCGCTGGTGGGGCAGTGACCCGAAGGAAAAGCGGCAGGCAGAGATTGACATCATTGCCGAGCAGGACAAGGACACTGCCCTTTTCGGCGAGTGCAAATGGACTAACGAAAAGATCGACCTCGGCGTGCTGGAAACGCTGCTCAAGCGTAGCGAGCTTTTCCGGTATGAGCACAGGTATTTTTACCTTTTTGCTAAATCCGGTTTTACCAAAGGATGCGTAGACAGGGCGAAGGAGATGGGGAATGTTACGCTGGTGAGATATGAGGAGATGCTTAAGGATTAATCAGGCAGTTGTCAATGGGGATTAAAGCGCAATGATTTTATTGTTAATCAGCACACGCTAATTATTGCATATCATGAGTTGAAGGTGCGAAATGGAAGATAAGATTTATATGAAAAATCAAGACGGGGGAATTTGGGAA
>CANQSE010000150.1 GCA_947626405.1 uncultured Acetatifactor sp.
TGTGGGAAGCTCCGGAAGCGGGAAATCCACGCTGCTGCATATGATGGGTGGAGTGGACAGGCCAACGTCCGGCAGGGTATTTGTGGAAGGAGAAGATATATACAGGCTAAAGGACGATCAGCTTGCGGTGTTCAGGCGGCGTCAGGTTGGGCTTATATATCAGTTTTACAATCTGATCCCCGTGCTCGATGTGGCGGAGAATATAACGCTGCCGCTTGAACTTGACGGGAGAGAGGTGGAGGAAGACGCGGTGCGCGATATGGCAGCCACGCTTGGGCTGACGGGGCATTTACATCACCTGCCCAATCAGCTTTCGGGCGGTCAGCAGCAGAGAGTGGCAATAGCCAGGGCGCTTATCACAAGACCTGCCATCCTGCTTGCCGACGAGCCGACAGGCAATCTTGACACCCGTGCGGGTAATGAAATAGCGGAGCTTTTAAAGCTCTCCAACCGGAAGTATAAACAGACGATTGTAATGATTACACATAATCTCGAACTTGCCAGACAGGCCGACAGGGTGTTGTCCATTGAGGACGGAGTTGTGACGGATCGGAGAGGGGGAGCGGCGCAATGAATGTATTGAAGAAATGCTGCCGCCGCTCTTTAAAGGAAAATCGGAAACGCACCGCCGTTACGCTTGTGGGCGTTATCCTTGCGTCGGCGCTTATAACGGGTGTTGCGTGTCTTGCTGAGAGCCTGAGGGGCAGTGTGATCCTCCAGGAGAAGATAAGCAACGGTAACTTCCATTACTGTTATTCCGGAGTAGGCGGAGGCGATCTGAAATATTTTCAGAACAATGCAGGGATTTCGCGTGTCGGAATTGCAAGAGAGGTGGGGTATGTCCTGCTCGACGGAAGCTCTAATACGGATAAACCCTATCTTTATATAAGGGAGATGGATTCAGCGGGATTTGACGCCGCGATGCTTCGGATTACTCAGGGGAGGCTGCCGGAAAATGACAGTGAGCTTTTAATCACCAGGCATATCGGTTATAACGGCATGGTGGAATTTTCCGTCGGGGACTGCGTTACCATGCAGATCGGGAGCAGGATGTCAAAAGGCGTTTCTCTGGGACAGAGCGTGCCTTACGCTTACGAAGGGGAAAGGTTTGTACCCGAGGAAGAAAAAACGTATACAATAGTGGGTGTGGCGGAGCGGCCGGTAACAAGCGTTGAGAACAGAATGGCGCCCGGGTATTCGGTGTTTACGCGTATGGATGAAAGCGCACTTAGCAGCGTGCGGGAGCAGGACAGCTTTGACCTTTTTGTCACATTGACTGACAGTGCGTTAAGACATGAAGAAAAGCTGACGGAGGGCCTCTCGGGGATAAAATGTCAGTCAGTGTACAGAAATTCCAGACTTATCCGCAGGGAGACAATGAGCTTTGACGGCGGTGTCATGGAGTTTCTCTATGGAATGTCGGGACTTGCCGTGGCGATCATCATCGTCACTGGAGTTTTCTGCATCCGAAACAGTTTTGTTATCTCGCTGACGGAAAAGATAAGGCTTTACGGGCTTTTGGCGTGCGTGGGAACGACCTCCCGCCAGCAGAGAAGGATCGTATTGTACGAGGCGGCTTTTCTGGCAAAAATCGGGATCCCGGCGGGAATCCTGTGCGGGATAGGAGCGTCAGCCGTTCTCGTATATTCGGTGAGCGGTCTGTTTGCTGATGCGCTGGGCTTTTCTCTCGTGTTTTCCGTATCCGTTCCGGCGGTTCTGGCGGCGGCAATACTCTCGGCGCTCACAATTCTGATGTCGGCCCGAAAGGCGGCAAAGGAAGCGTCGTCAATCTCGCCCGTAGAAGCGATCCGTGCAACAAAAAGCGTAAGGATAGGCAGGCGTGAGATGAAGTGCCCGAAATTAGTAAACAGGGTGTTTGGCGTGGGCGGAAAGGTCGCATGGCGGAACCTGCGCCGCGCAAGGAGAAGATACCGTACAACGGTTGTTTCCATCGTGATCAGCGTCGCCGTTTTTATCGGACTGTGTACCTTTGTCGATCTTTTAAACGGCGCATCAGGTCAATATTACAGCAATATGTCCTTTCAGCTCCGTGCAGTCGTTCCCAAAATGGGACAGGAGGGGTTTGACAATGTAAGAAAAATCGCCGGACTGCCGGAGGTAGAGAGGATAGAGGTTTTAAGGCTTGTATCTGTAGACACTGTACTGGGGGAGATGCCGCTTACCGACGAGTTTAAAAACCGTTTTCTGGGAGAAGCGGCGGAGTCCGACGACACATATGGGATCTATCTGTGTTCAATCGGGGAAGATGCCTATGGAGATTACTTAAAGAGCCTTGGCGTGGACGCAGAGGAGGCCGCCGGAAAGGCCATCGTGTATGCAAAATGGAAAGATTCCCGTATGGACCAGGACAAGCTTATACTCCAGGAGGGCGATGTCGCCAGATACGAAAAGGGCGATAAAATTTCCTTTATAAAAAGAGGCCAGGACGGGGAGATTGTGGCTGACGAAGAACTGGAGGTGCTTTTGCAGACTGATACAGAGCCTATTTCTTTGTCATATTCCAGTACGAATACTGTAGTCCTGATCGTGAGCGATCAGTGGCTGGAGAGCAGTTCGGCCGCGGTCGGGGCAAACCTTGAATATGCGGAAGTATATATCCGGTGCAGCAATGCCGGAAAGGTGGAACAGCTCATCCGCGGGCAGTATCCTCTGAGCCTGGCCATGAGCCTGTCCAATTATGAGGCCAGCTATAATGAGGAGCGGAGCATGTATCTTGTGATTGCAATCTTCCTTTACGGCTTTGTAGCCGTGGTGGCGCTGATCGGCGTGACAAATATCTTTAACACGATCACGACAAATATGGAGCTGAGGGCGCCGGAGTTTGCAATGCTGAGGGCAGTGGGGATGAGCGAACGGGAATTTCGTCGCATGATCTGGCTCGAGGGACTGTTCTACGGAGGAAAGGCGCTTGTGATGGGCATCCCTTTGGGCTTGTTGATATCACTGGGATTTTACGGTATTTTTTCAAAAAATGTTATCATGGATTACCATCCGCCGCTTTTGGGTACGGGACTTTCTGTGGCTGCGGTGGCAGTGCTGCTGTACGGTATAATGCGTTATTCCATGGGAAAAATCAACAGAAAAAATATTGTTGAGACCATACGCAATGAAAATTTGTAACAGCTCCCGAAAAATTTTCAGTTTACAGTTTCATTTTTGGCGCAGGTGTGATACAATGTCAGTAAATAACTGCGGAATGAATCTGATGTACGCTGAAGCAAACAGGGAGGTATTTACATGGAGACTAATATTCTGTTGGAGAACGGAACAAACGAACTGGAGATTCTGGAGTTTACATTGGCCGGCAATTCTTACGGAATTAATGTGGCCAAAATCAAGGAAATTATCCCTTATCAGGCAGTTACGCCGGTCCCCAATTCGCATCCGAGCATTGAGGGAATATTCATGCCGCGTGATACCATGATTACCGCCATTGATTTGAAAAACTGTCTTGGCAGGGGTCAGTCGGAGCCTAACGGGCTGTTTATTATCACCAATTTCAACAAGCTCGACATTGCTTTCCATGTGGAAAGCGTTCAGGGAATATACAGAGTGTCCTGGAGGGATATCATAAAGCCGGACGCAACGATGTCAACTACGGATGAGAGCGTATCAACCGGAATTGTCAAGAGGGAGAACAAGCTGATCATCATACTCGATTTCGAGAAGATCGTAAGTGACATCAATCCCGAGACAGGGCTTAAGATTTCCGAGATAGATGAGCTTGGAGCGAGAAAGAGGTATAATGTTCCCATACTGATTGCGGAGGATTCGCCGCTGCTTAATAAGCTGATTGTGGATTCTCTGAAGAAGGCGGGTTACGATAATCTGATCCACACGGAAAACGGGCAGCAGGCGTACGATGTGATTACCCAGTGTAAAGATGACGGAACTCTTGATCAGCACGTGAAAATAATAATCACCGATATCGAGATGCCTGAGATGGACGGACACAGGCTTACAAAGCTTGTTAAGTCTGACGACGCGACGGCGGACATTCCGGTCATCATTTTCTCGTCTCTGGTAAACGAGGAAATGAAGCGCAAGGGCGAGTCGCTTGGCGCCGATGCTCAGCTTTCCAAACCGGAGATCGGAAATTTGGTTAAAATAGTGGATCAGCTTGTGGAGGAGAGACATCTGAACAACTAAAGGATTTTCAAAAAAGCTGGGAGGTTTCCCGGCTTTTTTAGATTGTGCGCAGTCAGATTGCTCATGGTTTAATCGTGCACAGTCAGGTTGTACGCAGTCATATTGTGCGCCGTATGTTATGCTTATTTAATAGTGCGGACGGCCGGCGGGAGGAGAAGAAACAGTTGAACAGGGATGATTTGCAGGAGAAGCTGGATCAGGCGGAGCTTGTTCTGGTGGGAATTGGCGAGGAATTTGACGCCGCATGCCTGCTGAGGGAGAAGGATAATTTTAAACAGGGAAGGGAAATTCTGCGCGGCGCAAACGCAGGATGGCTTGTGCCCGCATGGGCGGAATATTGCTGCGCCATGGAGAAAATAGATTTAAGACCCGTGCTCAAAAAACTTGCAGATATGCTTGAGGGGAAAAATTATTTCTGCGTATCGGTATCCGTAAACAGCGCAGTATCGGATGTCTTTGGAGACAGCGCAAGACTTGTAACGCCATGCGGCACGGTAAAAAAGACCCAGTGCTCAGGCGGATGCGGGAGAGAGGTCATGAGCCTTACGAATCGGGAGAGCGGCTTCTTAAAGCAGATATTTGACATGCTGTGGGAGACGAAAGCTCTGCCGGAAGATCAGGGCGATTATCTGAACCAATTCGGTTCATGCGAAAAATGCGGAAGCCCCCTGACTCTAAACCATATATATTCCGACAAATACGACGAGCAGGGTTATATGGAGGACTGGAAACGATACACCAGGTGGCTGCAGGGCACGTTAAACCACAGGCTGCTGATGCTGGAGCTGGGGGTGAGCATGGGATTTCCCTCAGTGATCCGCAAACCGTACGAAAAAATTGCCTCGTACCATCAGACGTCGTTTCTTGTACGGGTAAATGAAAAATTATGGCAGATCCCGCAGCAATTATCTTCAAAAGCCGTCGGAATAGAAAAGAATGGAATTGATTGGCTCAGCCAACTGTGATAAAATAAACACTGTCACGACAGATGCTTTATTACCGTATGAAACAGTAAACGAAAACGAGAAAACGGAGAAAAAATATGACTTCACAAGAAGAATATCTTGACAGTCTGTTGAGAAATATGGAAAAAGGGCTGACGGGGCCGGATGTCAGCCCCAGGGAACCGGAGGATGTATCGGATGCTAAACAAGATGAGCCTGTGACGGACGATGCGTCGGTGGAAGGAACATTGCCCGACGAGTCATTTGCTGACGAGGCACAGGCGGAAAGTATAGTTTCCGAAGCGCCGTCATTTGAGGAATCAGCGCCCGCGGAGCCGTCCTCCGACGATAATTTAGAGTCATTATTTGGAGATTCAGCGCCCACAGAGCCGTCCTCCGATGATAATTTGGAGTCGTTGTT
>CANQSE010000151.1 GCA_947626405.1 uncultured Acetatifactor sp.
CTCTGCTTCGCGATCTGATCCGGCAGGTGTCTGACGGAAATCCGTACGGGCAGGGTATGACGGTAGGCGTGGTGGATGAGCGCTCAGAGCTTGCAGGATCGTTTTGCGGAATCCCTCAGAATGATCTCGGGATGCGCACCGATGTGCTGGACGCCTGTCCAAAGGCCGCCGGTATGCTTCTTATGCTTCGCTCCATGTCTCCGCGCGTCATAGCGATAGACGAGCTGGGCGGCAGGGAGGAGCTTGAACAGCTAAGGAGCGCCGCCGCATGCGGATGCAGGATCCTTGCAACGGCGCACGGCGAAAGTCTGGCGGATCTGAAGCGCAGGTTTAAAACGGACGGCATGGAATGGGAACGGCTTTTTGAGCTTGCAGTGATTCTCGGAAAGGAAAACGGCAGATGCGTGGTAAAGGAATATCTGGATCTTGGCGCGGGACGGGAGCGGGTTCGGGATTTTGTGTCCTGAAAACCGGACGGAAAGGACTGAAATGTTGAAGGGAATCGGAGGTATTCTTGTGTTTTCGGGCTGTTTCGGCCTGGGCTTGTGGTATCGGGAGCAGATGAACGGGAGAATACGGGCGCTCAGGATGCTTGAAGGGATCCTGGAGCTTCTGGCAAGCCATGTGCGATACGGCAGAAGCACGCTGCCGGAGTGCTGCAGACAGACGGCGCCCCAGCTTGAACCTTGTTTCAGACAGGCGTTTACGGATGTGGCGGATATGATGGAGAAGAACACCGGAGCATCTTTTGCCGAGGTGTTCAGGGACAGGCTGAGGGAGCCTCTGCGGCAGCTTCCGCTTACAGAGGAGGACTGCGAGATTTTTCTCGGGTTTGCATCCGAGACAGGATATGCGGACGGCCTGATGCAGCTTCGCGCAATTGAGCAGAGCGTCGGGCGCATAGAGGAGACGGCCAGGCGGCTTAAAAAGGATCATGCCGACAAAAGCAGGATCGCCGTGGGGCTCGGCGCGATGGGCGGGCTGCTTCTGATAATAATATTGTGGTAAATATTGCGGTGTAAGACGGAAAGGCGTGGTAACATATGGAAATTGGTCTGATCTTTAGAATAGCTGCCGTGGGGATCCTTGTGACGATCCTCAGCCAGGTGCTCAAGCACAGCGGGAGAGAGGAGCATGCGTTCCTGATAAGTCTTGCTGGACTGATTCTGGTGCTTTCTTGGATCGTCCCCTACATATATGAATTGTTTCAGACAATTCAGACATTGTTTTCGCTCTGAGTGTATGCCGTTTTGCCGGCGGAATGAGAGGGTGTATGGAGGAGCTTGTAAAGGTTGGATTTCTTGGAATCGCGGGTGTGCTGCTGGCAGTGCAGTTTAAGGGACAGAAGCCTGAATACGCCATATACATAGGCTTTGGCATCAGCCTTTTGATATTTGCCTTTGCCATACGCCAGGTTGGGGCAGTGATCCTGCAGCTTGACAGGCTCAGGGGATATCTGGACGGGGCGGAAGGCTATCTGGCCATTTTGCTTAAGGTTATCGGCATCACCTACATCTGCGAATTTAGCGCGGGCATATGCAAAGACGCGGGCTATCAGGCGGTGGCGGATCAGATTCAGGTGCTCGGCAAGCTTGCGGTGATGTTTGCGGGACTTCCGGTTCTGTTTGCCGTGATTTCGCAGATACAGAGCTTTATGTGAGGATAGAGGAAAAGATGACTGATATCGGTATGATCTGGGAGGATTACGGGCTGGACAGGCTGGATGAGAGTATTCAGACTCTTTTCCCTGGAAACACGCTGTCTTTGGAGGAGCTTCTGGGACAATTGATGCAGGGCGATGTGTTTGGGGCTCTGGGAGGACTGTTTTCGGGTGTCATAAAGGATGTTGCCGGACAGTTCACGAGTATGCGCAACGTATTTATATGGCTTTTGGTGCTTGGGATTGTTTCGTCCCTTATGACGCGTTTTGTCGAAGTGTTTGACAGACATCAGGTGGCGGATCTCGGATTTTATTTTATGTACCTGCTCTTTTCGGCGGTGCTGTTAAAATGCTTTTTTCTTGCGGGCGATACGGCTCTTAAGGCGCTTGAGCAGGTGATTTTGTTTATAAAACTGATGATACCGGCGTATCTGATGTCGGTGGGAGTGACTTCCGGAGCCGCCACGGCGGGAGCCTCCGCCCAGATAATGCTGGTGATAATTTACGGAATTGAAAATATCCTCATCAGGGGACTTGTTCCTTTTATATACAGCATGTGCATGCTTGCCGTGATAAACGGTGTGTGGGTGGAGGAGCGGCTTGCGATGCTCATAGATCTGCTGGAAAAGGGAGTGGGACTTGTGTTAAAGGGGGCGATATGGGCGGTGACGGGGCTTAGCGTCTTTCAGTCTCTTATCACTCCGGTGCTTGACACAGTCAGGAAATCGGCGCTCAGGAAGGTCGTAAGCGCAATCCCGGGGGTGGGAAGCGCAGCGGACGGAGTGGTGGAAATGGTCCTCGGCTCCGCAGAAATTATCAAAAACAGTATCGGTGTCGCGCTGCTTCTTCTGTTTCTTTTCATGTGCGCCCTGCCACTTATAAAGATTGTTGTGATCGCGGGGATGTTGAAATGCGCCGCGGCGTTTATGGGGATAGTGAGCGACAAGCGGATCACGGCATGTGCAAACCGCACGGGCGACGCGGGATTTCTGCTCTTTCGCACGGCAGGCGCCGCAATGCTTTTGTTTGTGATCTCTGTGGCCGTGATCACCGCGGCTTCGTAAGGAGGGAAAAGCTTGAAAAACGTGTTTTTTCAGTCGGTCTGCAGGACGGGAATTTTTATGATATGCGCCCATACAATAGTGCATTTCAGGCCGGACGAGTCTTATGAAAAGTATCTTAAGCTGCTGGTCGGCGTAATGGTGCTTGTACAACTCTTTATTCCCCTGTGCAGTATGCTGCCGGGAATAGGGGATCCGGAGAGCGCGGAGGGAATTGATAATTTTAAGGCCGCGCTTGAGGCCGGCATGGAGGAAGCGAGACAAAAAGCCCTGGAGACAGACGCCATGCTGGAGGAGATGACGCTTAATGAGGTGCGAAAGAGGATGGAGGAGCAGGCTGAGAGCGAACAGGAAAATATAAATGTAGAAATTGAAGGGATTCGGGTGGAGCCGGTGGAGAGTATTTCGGGTACGGACACATCCGGCGCGGAAACGCCGATGACAGGCGGCGGGAAAGGCGGGGGCAATGGAGACTGAGAAAAAAGAAAAACAAAAAAGGGATTGGGATATTAAACGGTGGTGCAGGGAAAAGGGACTTGAAAAACTGTTCCGACGCGACAACCTGATAATACTTGTGCTGGCGGGGATACTTCTCTTTGTGATAGCGATGCCGTCGGAAAAAAAGGACAAAGACGGCGAAGCAGGTGAAATATACGGCGCACAGGGAGCGGATGCGCCTTCGGATGCGGAGGAAAAAGGCGGTACGGCTGATATCCGCATGGATATGTCGGAAGACGAATATGCCGAATGGCTTGAAAAGAGACTGACCGACACTCTCTCCGTGGTGGAGGGAATCGGCGAGGTCAGGGTGATGATCACGCTGAGCGCATCGAGGGAGCTTGTGGTGGAGCGTGAGAAGGCGGTGAGCCGCTCGGCTACAAACGAGACGGATTCCCAGGGGGGAGTAAGGAAGATTACGCAGACGGAGACAGGCGACAGCGTGGTGTACAGTTCGGCGGGGTCGGAGAGCGAGCCGTATGTTATCAAGACCCTTCCTCCGAGGGTGGAGGGGATCCTTGTGGTGGCGGAGGGAGCCGGCAAGGGGACGACGGACCGCACCGTCACAATGATCGCCATGGCGCTTTTTGGGGTGGAGGCCCACAAGGTTTCAGTAGTTCCCATGCAGACAAAGTAATACGCATATCTGTTTGCGGGGGCTCATACAATGAACTAGTAAAACGCAAAGAGGGGATAATAAGTGAAAAACCTGATCAAGAAAAACCAGCTTATGATAACCGCCCTCGCGATTATGATCGCTATCGCAGGGTATCTGCAGTTTGCAGGCACAGGACTTGAGGAGGACTATCTGACGGTGAACGACGATGTAATGTACGACGATGCCAGCACCGCCGGTTCCGGCGATATAATTACGGAAAACTACAAGGCGGGTCAGCTTCAGGATGCGGATCAGACCTTTGATTTGTCGGAGGAGGAGCTTCTTAACAGCGGTGCGTCCGACATTGACAGTCTGGATTCCGACATGGAGAACGCTTATGTGGACGATTATCTGGATCAGGGCATGGATCTGGCCGAGGTCTCCGCAGACGGGAGCAAAAACTCTACGGGAACGCCGGACGACGGAGAAATTCCAGGCGAAGCGGTATTTACGGCCTCCGGAGAAGTGACGGTGGTTCTCTCCGAGGCAAAGCTTTTAAAGGAGCAGACAAGGGCGAAGAATAAGGAGACGCTGATGGAGATCATCAATTCTACCGGACTTTCGGATGAACAGAAGCAGGGCGCCGTGGACAGCATGGTGCGTATGACGGAGATTGCCGAGAAGGAAGCGGCCGCGGAGATTCTCCTGGAGGCCAAGGGCTTTACGGACGTGGTGGTAAGCATAAACGGCGACGCCGTGGACGTTGTTGTAAACGCGGAAAATCTGGACGACGTCATGCGGGCCCAGATCGAGGACATTGTAAAGCGCAAGACCGAAATACCCGCCGAAAATATTATCATCAGCACGGCCACGAGATAACGGCTTTTATCCTTTTGTCAGAGGTATTGGAAAGCGACGTAAAAAGTTGTGGGAATCCTGCCTGTTTTGTGATACACTTTACATATTGAAGGGACAAATGTGCAAAATGTACCTGGAAAGGACGTAAAAGATAAATGAAAAGAGTGTTTTTGATCGTCTTGGACAGCTTTGGAATAGGCGGGATGGAGGACGCGTCTTGTTACGGTGATGTGGATGTCAACACCTTAAGAAGCGTGTCCTTTAGTCCGTTTTTTCATCTTGAAAACCTGGAGAGCCTGGGACTTTTCATGATAGACGGCGTGAATATCGGCGGGAGCGTTAAAAATCCCCGCGCCGTTGTCGCCCGTATGACGGAGGCTTCAAAGGGCAAGGATACCATAGTGGGACACTGGGAGATAGCGGGGATCGTATCGCCGGGGCCGATGCCGACATATCCGGACGGATTTCCTGAGGAGGTCCTTGAGCCGTTTCGCTTAAAGACTGGGAGGGGAGTGCTGTGCAACCGCCCCTATTCGGGTACTCAGGTGATTAAGGACTATGGGGAGCTTCACATTAAGACGGGCGATCTGATCGTCTATACATCCGCGGACAGCGTGTTCCAGATAGCCGCCCACGAGGATGTGGTACCGCTTGAAAAGCTCTATGAATACTGCCGTGACGCAAGGGAAATCTTACAGGGAAAGCACGGCGTGGGAAGGGTGATAGCCCGTCCTTTTATCGGTTCATGTCCGGAGGATTTTAAGAGGACGGCAAACCGGCATGATTTTTCGCTCACGCCTCCCGGGGTTACAATGCTGGATCAGTTAAAGGACGCCGGAAAAGAAGTTATC
>CANQSE010000152.1 GCA_947626405.1 uncultured Acetatifactor sp.
GCTGTTAAGTTGTGTTGTACTACCATAAGTTTACCTCCTTGTTTTGACTGCGCAAATCCTTTTGCGTCAGTATTGCTGATATTTAATTTTCTCTTAGGAGCGTTCTCCTGAATCCGTGATGCGGAACCGAGGCGTTCTCTCCTAAAATATAGTAACCGGATGCGTCCGCCCTACGGCCGGGCCCTGACGTTCGTGCATCCACATCCGATTATTACCGCGATGCGGTATGTAAAGCCTGTAAACACTCCTCAGTCCTGATGTTTAGCCGACTGTTTTGTTGTTTACACTTTATATATCGACCCGCTTTCAAAATACTTTAGAGAAAATTTGAAAAAAATCTCTGCCACGGCGTCGATTAGCCGGTAAATTACTGTAAAACAAATTCTTTTTTGTCCAAATCCGCCTGCACTCTCTCCAGATCTTTGCGGATAGACAGCTTCTGAGGGCACACCGCCTCGCATTTTCCGCATTTTACACAGCACTTTGCCTGCTTTGTCTCGCCCATTGCGTTTTCCCACTGCCACTTGACCACATTGTAATTCTGGTACATGTGGTACGTGTTCCACACCCTGAAATTGCCCGGGATATCGACTCCGGCGGGACAGGGCATGCAGTAACGGCATCCTGTACAGCCGTTCTGCACACGGCTGTTTATCAGTTTTACAATGTCGTTTATCTCATTGCTCTCCTTTTGTGAGAGCGGCTTAAAGGATCCAAACGTTTTGAGGTTGTCCTCCACCTGCTCCATGGTTGACATTCCGCTTAATACAACCTTTACCCCGGGCAGGCTTCCCACCCAGCGCAGTGCAAAGGAAGCCACCGACGCCTCGGGATCAAGCGCGCGGAAACGCCCCGTGATGTCTTCTGCGAAAGCAGCAAGCGATCCTCCCTTTACAGGCTCCATAACAACAAGCGGGACACCCTTCTGCTCAGCCAGCTTATATCCCTTAAGCCCGGCCTGTTCCTCGGCATCCATGTAATTGAGCTGTATCTGGCAGAAATCCCATTCCCGATAATTTAAAATCGTTTCAAAAGCATCGTAGCCGTCGTGGAATGAAAATCCCATGTTGCGGATCCTTCCCTGCTTCTTTAAGTCTGCCATCCAGTCCACGACGCCCAGCCTCACCATATCCTCAAACCGGCTTTTCCCCAGGGCATGCAAAAGGTAAAAGTCTATGTAGTCGGTCTGGAGTTTCTTAAGCTGCTCCTCAAAAATTCTCTTTGCATCCTCCACGGAGTTTACCATCCAGAGCGGCAGCTTTGTGGCAAGATAAAATGAATTTCTGTCATATTTCTTCAGTACCTTTCCCACAAACAGCTCACTGTCGCCGCCGTGGTAGGGATAAGCGGTATCGATGTAATTGACGCCTGCAGCAATGGCTTTATCCATCATTCGTTCCGCCTCCGGCTCGTCGATCTTGCCTTCCGGCGTCACGGGGAAACGCATACAGCCAAATCCAAGCAGAGATGTCTCGATTCCAAGCTTTTCCATCTTTCTCTTTTCCATTCTGTTTCCTCCTTTTTTCCTTATAATATATTTTCTATAACACATTCTCTTTAAAATGCTTCGCTCTCCGTTATCAGTCCGTCGCTGTCAAACTGCAGTCCGAAATCCCGACTGTATTCATTAAGCTTTTCGATGATCCTTGCCGCTTCATCTCCCTGCGCAGGGGTAGGTTTATAGTCGTTTCTGTTTGCCACGGAGCTTACGGAGCACGGTATAACCTTTAGAAGCGAGCCTTCCTGCTTTTCCCCGTCCACAAATGTAAAGGTCTGCTGTACAATCAGACAGTCCTTGTCTTCGGGATTTCTGTTCGCACCAAAGCAGAAATTTCCAAGGCTGTATATAATATACCTGCCCTGATATTCCTCTATTCCCTGGATCACATGGGGATGATGGCCGATGACAACGTCCGCGCCCCAGTCAATACATTTATGCCCCAGGGTTTTCTGATATTCCTCCGGGTAATATTCCCTCTCGATCCCCCAGTGGCAGCAGACCAGAACCAACCCGCATCCCTCGCCGCGCAGCGTCTCAATCCCATTCTTAATATATTTTTCCACTCCTGCGCCCTGTCCCACCTCGTTCACAGACACAAAGCCAACGGCAATTCCCTCAGGAGTCACATATGTACCGTAATTTCCGTCATAGGCATATACTATTCCGGCTTCCTTGAGAGCCTCCACCGTATCGTCCGATCCGGCCTCCAAATAGTCCAGGCGGTGATTGTTTCCCATGCTCACCGCCTCCACGCTGCCGGCAGTGAGAATTTCCGTATACTCGGGGTCTCCGCTGATGGAATATGTCTGACCCTCCCTGCGTTCCTGAGACAGTGTAAGAGGACCTTCAAGGTTCACGATTGTCATGCTGTCGCTGGAAAAAATATCGTATACATTTTCAAAAAAATATTGAGGATCCTGCTGTTTGTCATAAGTTTCCCTGAATGTTCCCCAATATCCCTGCTCGTAGTAGTTGCCCATTGTCACATCCCCTGCGGCTGAGATTGTGACAGATAACACCTGATGCTCCGGCTCGGACGGCTCTGTCGATTCCAGCGGCTCCTTAGCGGCTTCGTCTTTCTCCTCTGTTTTACGGGTAGGCACGGGTTGCACCGGCTGTATCTGCGAAACGGGGGGCAGAGCCGAAGAATCCGCAGACGGCAGAGGAGTAACTCCCGGAAGTGTTATGCTTATATCGTCGCCGCATCCTGTAAATAAACATAAAATGATGCCCGTCAACAATAAGATGTCAGGTATTTTTTTCATTTTAAGGGTTACTCTCCATAAATATTCTCTCTGAGGTATCTTTTGTTCGTCTCGAAATCAACCTTCAGCACAGACATGCCGCGAATGGTGGCGTTACTGTATGTGCCCGGCTGAGGGATCGTATCTGAAACCATGTCATACTTCAAAAAGCGCCACGACGTAAGAGCCAGCCGGAAACATTCACCTTTTGTGAGGTTGGTTGTAAGATTTGGAAGCAGTTCATCCGCAAGCTGACCCGCGCCCGAAAACAAAGAACCGGGAAGCTTATGAAAAACCTCCGCCAGAACCTTGCGTTGACGCTCCGTGCGCCCGAAATCTGTCCCAATATAACGGATGCGGCAGTAGGCAAGCGCCTGGGGTCCGTTCAAATGCACCATGCCGTCTGCGGAGACGTCCATATTGTCCGTACCCTGGGGTCTGTCGGTGAGCCTGTTGTATTCCATAAGATATCCGTTTACATATTCTATTTCTTCAGATGTCAGCTCCAGATCAATGCCGTCCACCGCGTCCACAAGTCCGGCAAAGGCCTCGAAATTTACAAGGATATAACGGTTTACCGGAATGTCAAAATTTTGCTCTATTGTTTCCATGAGAAGGCCGGGTCCGCCAAAGGAATATGCGGCGTTTAGTCTGTTGCCATCCCTTTCGGGAATATCAACATAAATATCCCTAAGCAGGGACGTCATGCGGATTGTCCCTGTCTTTGTGCTGATCGACAAAAGGATCATGGCGTCGGAACGCCCGTCCTCCCCGTTTTGTCGGGAATCGTTGCCTATCAGCAGAATATTTGTCACTCCGTCCTCCTGCAGCGGCTTTGAGGAAAAATCCTGTATCTCAGAATAATTCATTTTGCCGTACGCAATTCCCACAAGCCAGTACAGCGCCAGCAAAAGCAGGGCAAAAAGAATTACAATGAGCAAAAGAACGCGTCTGAGACGGGACTTTATTTTTTTCATCTCGCAAAACCTTTCCGAAAAATTTCCTTAATCCACCCGCAGGATCAGGCCCAGGATCCTTTCGGCGCAGATTTCCATTTCCTCTCTGGTAAGGACGCCTTTTTTCATGGCGGCCAGCAGTCTGTCGGGGAAGCCGCATCCCATCTTAACATCGTTTCCGGCTTTTACTTCCTTATAATGCTCTCCGAAGTTCCACCAGTCCGTAGTTACCATGCCGTCAAATCCCCACTCACCGCGGAGTATGTCTTCCAGAAGCTCCCTGTTTTCCGACGCCCTTTTCCCATTGATGAGATTATAAGAGGACATTATGCTCCAGGGCTTCGCCTCCTTCACAATAATCTCAAAGGCCTTAAGATAAATCTCCCTGATCGCCCTCTCGGAAGCTCTCGAATCGCTGTCCCTGCGGTTTGTCTCTTTATTGTTCAGGGCGAAATGTTTAACGGTCGCAGCCACGTGATTACTCTGTATTCCCTTAACCATGGCTGCCGCCATTTTTCCGGTCAGGCAGGGATCTTCGGAATAATATTCAAAATTTCTGCCGCACAGCGGGCTTCTGTGGATGTTGACCGCAGGTGTCAGCCACGCGCCTATATTATTTTCTTTTACCTCCGCTCCGCCGGCCCTTCCTATCCTTTCGGAGAGTTCCGGATCCCAGGTGCATGCCAGCAGGGTCGCGCACGGCCATGCTGTGGTGCAGACGCCGCAGCGGGCGTCTATTCTCAGTCCCGCGGGACCGTCGGCCGTCATGATAGAAGGGACGCCGTACTCCGGCAGGTTGCCGTACCCGAAGGTATTTGCCACTCCGGTATTGGGCTGTCCTCCTAAAAGCACCGCAAGTTCTTCATCCGAAAGCTGCCGGAGAAATTCCCTCAGAGTCAGCTTTCCTTCCGCCGCCTCCTCAAGTTTATGGTGCTGCACTGCGGGCTTCCAGAGCTGATATCCTGCATGATACCTTACCTCAGGACACATTCCGTCGATGGAATCCTTGTCCTGCGGCTCAAGAAAGCTCTCCTGCGCGTCGCAGACACCGCTCTGGGGAAGCTCCTCATAGCTTCCGTCGGACAGCAGCCTTTTTTTCAGCGATGTCGGGGCCATATGACGCGAGAGCTGCTGAGTCACGCGATCCTCCTCAATCACAAGGACGTAATCGTCCTCCACGGTATCTCTTACGGATGTTCCGACATAAAAACGGTATTCGCCCTTTTCCAGTACATAGGCGGACTCCGCAACCTTTCCGGTATCGTCGTAGGACGCCATATCGGTCACATTAAAGCGCATGTATACGGTCTGTGTCTCGCCGGGCTGCAAAAGACGTGTTTTCCTGAATGCCGCCAGTTCCCTTGCGGGCTTTCCCAGTCTGCCCTGCGGGGCGCTGTAATACACCTGGACCACTTCCCTGCCCGGCCTGTCTCCGGTATTGCACACATCCACGCTGACCCTAAGTTCATCCTTCTGCCGCTCCACCAGGGGCATAGAAAGCGAAAAGCTTGTGTAAGACAATCCAAATCCGAAAGGATAATTTACTTTTTGCGCGGCACCGGGAATTGTCTCAAAATATCGGTACCCGACATATATATCTTCCGTATAGTCAACATAATCCGCGGATTCGTGGAAGGCCGCGGTGGAGGGATAGTCCTCCAGGCTTCGGGCGAATGTGTCCGCCAGCTTGCCGCAGGGATTTCCGTGTCCCATCAAAAGCTCGGCAGCCGCAAGTCCGCCCTCAATGCCTCCCTGCCACTCCATCAGAACCGACTGGATGCGATCCT
>CANQSE010000153.1 GCA_947626405.1 uncultured Acetatifactor sp.
CAATGCTCTTTTTATTTGCAATCTCCCGAAAAAATAAGGTTTAGTAACAAAAAATCTAGGTAAGATTTGACACTACCCAATTCGGACAGGTGGGAAAACAGATGAAAGTCAAAAAATGGAATATATTTGTAATCGGCGGTACCGTACTGCTTCTGGTGATACTGGCGGGTGCCACTGCATTTATAGACCCTTTTGTGCATTATCATAAGCCGCTTCCTTTTCTGGAGTATCCTTTAAAGGATGAGCGATATCAGAATGACGGTATGGCCCGTAATTATTCGTACGACAGTGTGATTACGGGAAGCAGTATGTGCTTGAATTTTAAATGCAGTGAGTTTAATGAGCTATGGGATGCAAATGCCCTGAAAATTGCATATTCAGGGGCTTGCTTTCACGAACTGAACGAGAGCTTGCAAAGGTGCTTTTCCTATCACCCTGATATCAGGTTTATTGTCTGCAGTCTGGACGGAAGCAGGCTTAATGTGCCCGCAGATTACGACGAATACACAGGATATCCTGTCTATCTGTATGATGATAATTTTTTTAATGATGTGAGCTACTTGCTGAATAAGGATGTACTTCCAAAGGTTTTAGCGGTCATCAATTATACCCGCGCAGGAGAGAAGACGCCTGACAGGGACATGTATGGCAATTGGGCACAGTACGCGAATTTCGGGGCAGAGATTGTTTTAAAAGACTTTGAACCGCTGCCGGTCAGCGAGGAGGAATATTATCTCGACAATGATGACATTGATAGAATATCGGATAATATTACAGAGAATTTTCTTGATCTGGCGCTGGAACATCCTGATACCGAATTTTACTTTTTCTTTCCGCCGTACAGTATATGCTACTGGGACTCGATGGTAAGATCCCGGCAGCTCGGAGTGCAGCTGGATGCGCAGAGACTTTCGGCGTCGCTGCTGCTTTCTGCAGAGAATGTCCATGTCTTTGATTTCAGCAAAAGGATTGATATCACTGCAAATCTGGAAAACTATATGGATGCAATGCATTACAGCGAGAGTGTGAACTCGGAAATATTAAGATGCATGAGGAACGGAGAGTGTGAATTGGTTTCCGATGGGGTGGACAACTATTATGCAGAGGTGAAAAAACTATATGAAGGTTATGATTATCGTTCTATTGAACCATAGCTAAGTAAACAGACATGTTTATTTTGATGTTCCTCTGACCTTAGAGCATGAGAGCAGATTACTGCAGGGTGACGGATTTATCACATGGAAAATATTTGACGCCCCGGATGGGTCGGCGATCATTATAGCTGAAAAGACGTGAAAGTGCCGCCCGATAATCGGATTTTGATGATCGGACGGCACCTTTTATTTTGCTTTACGTCAGTTTGATGGATTAGGATCTGCAGGCCCTACGACTTTAAAAATTTTGGTATGGATTTAAAAATATTGTCTAAGGAATTACCCTCGCCGTTTTCATTGTCTGCCATAACGAAAGCCTTTGGAACAAATTCACCATTTTGAGGAATATCAGGAATAGAATCTGCCTCAAACGCGTTTTCAAAGGCGTGTTGGGAAGTCTTCCCGGCAAACTTTTTTGCAAGCTTTTCCGTGGAATACCAATTGTTTGTCGGCCAGCCGTCCTCGAATACGATATTATGCCTCTGCGGCCGCTGTTTTTCGTAAGGGTCAGTTACATCCTCCATGTCCTTATAGGCTTCCGGTTCCCTTGCGGGCATCAGAGCCATCGGAGCCTTGTGCGCCACAAACTGAAACTCAGCATATTTTGCGTCTGTGGTCACAAAAGGAATATCATAATATTCCCACCCCTTATACTTTTTCAGCGGTTTGATATACCCCCTGTTCAGTCGATAGCACAATCCATCCTTAAATTCTTTACCGGAAGCGGTCACATTGCAGTCAGTGAACAGAATCTGCAACTGGCAAATCTCGTCGGAACGGTCATTTTCGCCGCCGTTTAACCAGAACACCAGATGATATTCTGTGTTTGGCTCTACCGTCAGAAAACCGTTAGTGACTTTGCTGTAATTGTCCCAGTTCCAATCGCCTATTGACAATATTTCCACCATGTCTCTCTCAGAGGGGTCAGCCTCTGCCAGCGGATTGCTGATCATGATGCGGTCAAATACTGTCTTGTGGCTTTCGTAAGGACTTTTGCGCCATTCCCTGGGGTTGATTGTAATATAGTTTCTGTTATCCATCTCTGTGTCCTCCATATCTTCATATGTCGGGCATAGCCTGTACAAACGGATACATTCGTCGGAAACAAACTCGGCCCGACGTTTTTTTACAAGTCCCTTTGCTCGGTTTGGATAAGTGTAACCAATCACGGTACCGTGCCCGTCCAGGACACATACCGTCTGTCCGTTTTTTGTCATGGGTGTCCTCCCCGGATTGATTAACTGTATCTTCGTTTTTTGTCATGGGTTTCTTCCCCTGATATGTTTTTTATTATACAGGGAGGCACGGGGAAAGTCAAGGGGGTTGCCTGTGTTTTGCACTCGGGTTGTGTGTTACGTTCGGTTTGGTGGCAGTTCAGATTTTTTTTGTGCAGGTCACGCCCGGTACTGCCGATGTTCTCCCGACAGACACGCTTCCGCTCGGCTTAGCACGTAACGGCCACTAGGCTCGAAAGTACCTCGCCAAGTGCCGACGTGCACGCACGGTCTGTCAGGAGAACATCGACATTGCCGTGCTGAATACGACGGATGGGCTGGACTGTTACTAGCGTTGTCCTGACAAGATTTTTAGTGTTGACAAACGGGAAGCCCTTTGCTATAATGAATCACGGTGATTGCACAAGCAGTCGGGCGTGATGCGTTTGTTAAACAGACGGAGCGCTGCACTGGCAGGGAGATTATTACCGGCCAGGACAATTTCATACTAAGCTGCTATAGCACAGTAGGTAGTGCGCAACATTGGTAGTGTTGAGGTCACCAGTTCGATTCTGGTTAGCAGCTTTTGGAATGAAGTCCGGATAACCCTGAAAGTACAGGGGTCAGGGCTTCTTTGTTTTGTGTGAGAAATCATACAGATGTGCTGATCGTTACACAAAACGACCTTGCTCGCTTGGGAATATGTGCCGGAGCGTCACAAATTTCCCTGATGGCAGACGCGGATTTGAGAATCGCGTCGTCCCATCGCGTAAAAATGCAGGGCTAATAAATTTGCCTGGAATGGAGATTAGTATGAACGGCAGATGTATTGTAATTTGCGCGGGCAGTCTTAGCGCAAAGGCGGTTGAAAGAAAACAGGATGATTTTGTGATTGCCGCAGACGGCGGTTTGGATTACTGCGACATTCTTGGTGCAGATCCCGATCTGATTGTGGGGGATTTTGACTCGGTGGGGCCGGGGAAGGCTGAGTTTATAGAGGAACTGGAGCGCAGGGAGCCGCAGCGCGTGCTGAGACTTCCGGCCGAAAAGGACGATACGGATACGCTGGCTGCTCTTAAGGAAGGGCTTCGCAGGGGATTCAGGGATTTTCGTATTTACTGTGCAACGGGAGGGCGTTTTGATCACACCTTTTCAAATGTGCAGTGCCTTCTTTTTCTGAAAAAGCATAACGCAGCGGGATATCTGATTGATGAAAGCGGGATGATGTTTGTTCTTGAAGACGAATCGATAAGCTTCGGGCAGGAAATGAAAGGCTCCCTTTCGCTTTTTAGTCTTTCCCAAAAAGCTGAGGGAGTCACGATACGCGGGATGAAATATACTCTTGACAATGCGGAAATAACGAATGATTTCCCAATTGGCATAAGCAACGAATTTACAAAAGAGAAAGCATATATTTCCGTGAGAAAAGGGCAGCTTCTTATCGTATTAAAAACGTCCAATTTATAAAAACTCGTTTCTTGTCCTTTTCAGCAGAAATTTTACAGGATAGCCGCCTTCGTCGCAGATTGACCTGACAATGTCTTCCGCGGCGTCCATGGCGCTTTCGTTAATGCAGAAAACACAGCCCGGCGTTTTGCGGTGGAAAAGGGAAGGCTTGAGCCAGCGGATGAAAAATGAGATCCGCTCCTTTAAGAGAGCCTGCTCGATCAGGCGCTTACATTCCGGATCCGATATCTCGCAGAGTTCAATTTCGTTATGTACCTTTAAAGTTGTGTAAATAGGCTGATTCATGTCATGTCCCCCTGGGTCTTGCATCCTGTCTTTCCCAAGTATAACATAATCCTCAATAATTTGCAAACGTTACCTCTGTTGTAATTGAGGAGAAGTAATAGTCTAGCCCCTTCGTCGTATACAGCCCGGCAATGTCGATGTTCTCCCGTCAGACCGTGCGTGCACGTCGGCACTTGGCGAGGTACTATCGAGCCTAGTGTCCGTTACGTGCTAAGCCGAGCGGAAGCGTGTCTGCCGGGAGAACATCGGCAGTACCGGGCGTGACTTGCAAGAGAAAAAGGAAAAACTGTTACGAGGAGAAATCTTTACTTGCCGCCTGTTTTGATATATACTTATCACATAACAAAAACCGTGTGATACGGGAATGATTGGCTAACAGGAGGCAAGTGAAGGTATGGATATTTTTGGGAAAATCGGCGATGTAGTGTCTGAAAAAGGCAGACATGCAGCTGACAAGGCAAAGGACACGGCTGAGATTATGAGCCTTAAGAGTCAGCTTAGAACCTGTGAGGAAGTGATTAAGTCGAACTATCTTGAAATCGGCCGTCTTTTTTACGAGCAGTACGGGGACGCCGCGGACGCGCCGTTTGAGAAGCAGCGTACCGCCATAAAAAATGCCCGCAGCGGAGCAGAACAGCTGCAGGCAAAAATTGACAAAATAAAGGGATTATAAGCTTATAAGCTGTCACAGGCAGTCACGCAAGGCGGTGGTCACTATCAGGGACCGCCGCCTTCAGGGTTGGCCATAGCCGCTGCGTCTGCTGCAGCCTGAGCGGCCGCACGCCGCTGTTCAAGCTCCCATTGCTGGTTATTTATAATCGTTTCATAATCAGGATTTGCGTAGAACGCCGCGTCATGCTGACACTGATTGCTGGTACGCGGCTGTATTATGGTCTGTGTGCCGTCTGCGTTTATCACAATGCTCGTCGAGCCCGGGATAAGCACGGGATCCTCAAGCACAGAGGGCAGGGTCAGGGTCCCGTAATAGTGGAAGGGACAATCGGCCGACGCAGGGAGCTGATCGTACTCGCATATCTCGCCCTGGTAATGAATATCGCAGCTATCTACCGGTTCGGTTCCCTCGGCGAAATACTCTTTTTTTACATCTGCGTCGCACAGACCCGGAATTGGCAGCTTGCCGGATTTGCTGCATATTTCAACCTGAATAATGCCGGCGGGAGTGGTAAAGGGCTCGCTGGGAAGGCCTTCGTGGATTCGCGACATGACTGCACGCCACAGCTTCTTGGACGTGTCGGTTGTGCCTTTTTTTGTCATTTTGATGGCGTTGTCGTAGCCCGACCAGACAGTGCACGTATAATAGGGGGTAAATCCCGCGAACCATACGTCTTTAGGTCCGGTGGAG
>CANQSE010000154.1 GCA_947626405.1 uncultured Acetatifactor sp.
GTACAGCGTTCCCGCCCCCAAAGATAAACGGCCGCCTGTTTTTTCTTCGATGAATTGCATAATGGCATACCCGTGCTTTGGCGTAAACAGGGAGAGCAAAATATAGAACGTCACTTCTGTCAGCGCACCACCCTTCACATTGTCCCTCAAATTGTTGCTCCCCTTTCTTACGGTTACTGTAATAAATATATCACTAACCGTAATACCTGTCAAGAAGCTATAGACATTTCGTTTCGCTGAGTTTATTTTTCATACCCCCATCCAAACAATCAAACATATCCTGCGCCGGCAGCAAACCGTGTGCGTCTGAAGGAAGCCGGCCCGCCTCCAACACAAAAAAAGACCCGTCACCCATGTTTACAATAAAATTCTCATTAAATTTATGCGGCCTGATTATTGCGCAAGCGGCGGCTGCCGTCATAATTTTTACGCATGCGGGCATACTGACAGTGATCGTAAAATCCTGAAAACAGAAATGAAATAAACCGAAAGGACATTTTATGAAAAAAGCAGAAAAAAAGAAGCCCGTCCACACCATTCCCGACGGAGTGTGGGAAAGCACAAGGCCCGCGTCCGGCAGGGATAACCGCTCTCCCGCATCCGAAACGACAGACCTGCAGGGAAACGGGTACCCGCAAAAGAAAGGGAGGCAGGAAACGTAAGTCCCCTGCCTCCGACAGTTATTCTATAGAGGATGCAAGGGCCGCCATCTGGACCGCAAAGGTATCGGCGTCCACAAGACACATTTCACCCTTATAATAAAAATTATCCTCATCAAGATTATCCATGATGACTTCCCTTGAATTTACGGCAGTCAGCGTTTTCCACTCTTTAGGCACAAGATAAAAGCCGTCGGTCGTGACAGAAATCTGAGGATGATACGGATAGACCGTACTGTAAAGGCTGTCCCTTGTAATGTCTCCCCCTGCGTATTCGTGAATATCTGTCCAGATAACGTCGCCATATTCATAAACAGGCAGCACATAACGTCCGCCTTTTCTGACTGAAAACACAGGATCCGCATAATAAAGCGCATCCTCAACCAGAATCGTTCCGCCTGAGACGTCATCCCCGTACCACGTCTTATTCACCGCCACTTCATAAACAACCGTGCTGGCGCTGCTGTGCATTATTTCATTCTCTCCAAATTTGTCGTCATAGATATCATAATTGTAGTATTTGACGTAGAGATCCACCACGTCTCCCTCTACAATGTAACAGCACTTATCCCGTGACAGAACAGATTCGTCAAAGGCTGTTACATCTATCATCGAAGAAGCCCCCCCTGCCTGCGAAATGACAACGCTGTTTTCCTCCGTCGCGGGCATATTCAGGCTGGTGTAGTATACGGGCGTGATTGTTACAGACTTGATTGATTCTTCCAAACTGCCTTCAGAATCCCCAGCGGCTTCATAAACTATGACAGGCGCACCCGAATCCCCTGATTCCTCTCCCGTCAAGGCGGTCTCACTGTTTTCTGCGCAGTCTCCCACAGTATCTGTTTTTTCAGGATATGTCAGGGCAATATACGCCGCCGTAAGGCACAGAACTGCCGACGCCGCCAGTGCGGCAAGTCTCCCCGCGGGGACTCTCATGCGGACTTTCTTTTCCGCCGGCGCAGCCTCCAGAATAAACCTGTCGTCTATATTTCCTATCAGATCAAGTATTTTTTCCTCTTTCACAGCGTTACACCCTCTTTCTCCAACGTCTGCCTGAGATCGTTTCTTACGCGGAGCAGAATAACCTTGACCTTGCTCTCGCTTATGCCATACTCTCTTGCTATGTCCTTTACGGGGCTTAAATACCAGTAACGCCGGACAAATATTTTCCGCTTTTCCTCCGTCAGATCCGCCAGAAAACGATTCATAATATCCGTAAACATCATTGCTTCTATAATACCGGCCTCAATGCCGGAAGCCGGCACACATTCACCAAGCTCCTCCAGGGCAAGAGGGATCTGCCCCTTGCCACGCTTTTGCGCGTTGTAACTTCTGTAACGATCAATCGACAGATTGCGGACTATCTTTCCCAGAAAGACAGAAAGCCTTTCCGGCCGATTCGGCGGCATCGCCTCCCAGGCCCTGAGATAAGTGTCGTTTACACACTCCTCGCTGTCCTCGTCGTTGTGCAGGATGTTCCGTGCGATATAATGGCAGTATTTTCCGTATCTTTTTGAAGTCTCCGATATGGCGTTTTCCGAGCGGGCCCAATATAAGTCAACGATCTGCTTATCATCCATGTAACGTTCCTCTCACTTTTCCTCAGTGCGGCATATTTTCCCCTTCATAAATAATACACGTCAAAAAAAAGCGTTTCGTTACATATTATCTGCATTGTTTTATACATCCTCTCTCCATTTCATACACACTGTCGCACAAAATCTCAATATCTTCCTTATTATGGCTGGACAAAAGGATTGTTTTTCCCTCATCCCTCATCTGCAGTAAAATTCTCCTGACATCCTCTACGCCCTGGTTATCCAGACTGTTCATAGGCTCGTCCAGGATCAGGATCTTTGGGTTCTCCATGATGGCCTGGGCAATTCCAAGACGCTGTCTCATTCCCAGAGAATACTTCCCCACCTTTTTCCTGCTGTCCGGATCAAGACCCGCTCTCCTCATGCTGTCCCTGATCTGATCCTTTCCGATGACATTCCGGATGTCCGCCAGATATTTCAGGTTCTGAAATCCCGTATATCTTCCCAGAAATCCCGGGTTTTCTATTATTATGCCTATGTTTTCCGCAAAATCCTGATCCTTTCCTATCTCCATCCCGTCAACTGTCACCCGTCCTCCGGTGGGTCTTAAGTAGCCTATTATATGCTTGAAAAGTACCGTCTTTCCTGAGCCGTTCCTTCCGATAAAACCATAAATTTTTCCCTTCTCAAGACTCAGATTAACACAGTCAAGTACCGTCACGTCACCGAATTTTTTTGTCAGATTTTCAACGCGGATAATTTCTTCCATATGCAAAACCGCCCTTTCATAAAATTTTTCAATTCCCCCAACCTTAATCCTTACTTTCCGCCTTTTTTTAATAAAATCCTTCCCGCTCCGTAACTGAGCGCCACCATAAACGCCTCCACCGCAAGGATGACAGATACCGGCAATCCCGTCCTCTTGTCAAACCATTCGCTCTGAAAATACATACCCCACCTGCCGTACGTCCACATGGAAAACCTGCCGATAAGAATACCTGCGAGGAAGCTCAGTCCCTCCAGCAAAAGCAGCGCCCCCGGCGCCTGGCCCTTCACCCCCGCAAGATCCAGCACCATAAAAAGCGAAAGCATTGTCATAAAGTGAAAAAACCACATCAAAAACGCTCTCCGGGTTTCCGTATATATTCCCCTGGGGCTCATCATGTCCGCCGCCGCGGCAGTGCAAAAAAGGATTGCTCCCACACTAATGCCGAACCTTAATCCCCTCAAAAATTTCACCCTCCACCACCTTTTGTCCGTCCCGTATCGGTAACGTGCAAGCGACTCCATCCTGCTTCTCCTTTCCAGCCAGACACCTTCCGCCAGCAGACACACCGTGAGGGGCAAAAGCCAGTGAATCAGCTCCAGAAGCAATTTTTCATAGTCGATTCCAAAATCCATGTCCACCTGCACACCGCCAAAATAACGAAAAACCGTCCCGCACATTGTCATTTGTTCCCGTCCTCCCGATCTGAAAATTCCACTTTTTTCACTGCCGGAAAAGATATGAGCGCAATAAAAATCAGTACAAGCCCCGACATGCACGGGTACCTCCAGAGACGTCCCGGGCTTGCGGACTCATACAGCGGACTCCATGGTATACGGACGCAGAACGAAAGAACTATGCTCCCCAGATGCAAAACCGCCACCGCCAGAAATCCCCAGAAGCTTCCAAGCACCAGACCGCATATATACAAAAGCGCTCCCATCAGCGCCATATAGCAGAACAGATAGACAAATGCCGCCAAAAAAGCCTGTGGCACTGTCAGTTGACTCATCATTGTCTCTCCGTCAAAATAAAGATGATATTTAATGGCCGCGGCACTCTTAGGAAATTTTGCAAGCATATAGACCGGCCCGCTCCAAATCTTCCCGTAAAACCCGCACGGCACACCGGCCAGGACGGAGCATACTGCAAGGCATGCGGCATACAGGAAGCTCTGAAGCGTTACATAGCAAAGCATCCCCTGATTCCAGGCGTGTCTGCCGCTGCGGTACAAAAGCAGATCCGTGCCTTTTACGATAAAAGGCGCATCCGCCATTATGAGCAGATAACCCAACGGCCACAGTCTGCCCGCCAGGACCTGGCACTGTGCCACCACAAACGTCTCAAACAGGTTGATCGGCTCTTTCATCTCTCCTGCATACTTCAAAAGATCACTGCATCCCAGAGCAAGGAAGGTCATGCCAAGCAGATAACCCATCCGGACTCTGGGGCTTTGCATTTCCCGTTTCCATATTACTCCCGCCAGAACAACCGCCCTACGCATCCTTACACCTCCGTAAAAAACCTGCCATTGCAGCCCCCGCAGCAAGCAGAATCCATCCGCACTCCATTACTGCGGAGTACAGATGCCCGTAATGATCCCCCAGCACAAGAAGTCCCGGAGCAAAAAATCCGCCAAACGGCAGTATATACAGGCACTCATACAACACAAACGGAGCAATCAGCGCCACATACTGATTCGGCATCCAGACCGCAAACGAAAGTCCCACTAACGCCCACGCCGCGCCAAACAGAAAGCTAAGCAGAGTCTTGGCAGCCACCACCATCCCCGGCCCGTAAGCCTGTGCAATCTGCATGATCGTGACATCCACATCCACCCTGGTATGTATGGTGTCGGTAACCTCCGGCAGTCCCGTCCCCAGGCTGGCGAAACAGACAAGAAACATTGGAATTCCCACGATCAGACCCCCTGACAGAGCCACGCTGACGATCCGTGTCAGCGCATATTCATTTACACTCGTCCGTGCGAGAATAAATCTGTAATAGCCGCTCTCATATTCCCGGCAGAACCATGACGAATACCCAAGCACCGGAAAAATTGGCACAAAAACACTAAAACCGGATGCCGCCATGATATTTACCACAGCATAGTAAAAGCTCCCCGCACCCACGGATTCCGTAAAAAAGTTTTTTGCAAGGAGTGCGCCAAGTCCGCAGATTCCCGCGGCAAAGCCCAAATTAAAAACACTTCTTTTGATATCCTGTCCTAAAAATTTCCGGTTCATATCCTTTACTTTACCCTCTCCACTTCACCCGTGACTCCGTTTATGCAGATATTGTCAACCGCCTCCGGCGGCACTTGTTCCATGCCCGCATACTTCTCGACATAATCATCCACCGTAATATAAATGTGCCATATGGGGACAAGCTCCAGCTTCTCCCTGTACTCCATCTCACTCTGCACCTGAGTATTGGGCAGCGGATAATACTCCAGTTCCACATGGTCAAAGACCATCCTTTCATCTGTCACGATCAAACCGTT
>CANQSE010000155.1 GCA_947626405.1 uncultured Acetatifactor sp.
AGAGCCTGGCCGTGGATGAACAACGTTAAATATGAGGGTATGAGCGCACCGGGCGTGACTTGCAGGTAAAAGGCTGAACCGCTACAATTACAGCGCCTTTGCGCCGCATAAATAAGCCGGGGCCGTCAAAAGAAGCATATGAGCAGAAAAAAATTGTGTATGAAAGCAGCGGCGGGACTGTTTGCTGCATTAAGCGTATTATCGTCAGGGTGCGGAAGGAGCGGGGAGACGGATTCGATTTTGCTTGTCGGAAGCACGGCCATGGAGACCTTTGTGTCGGCTCTGGCGGAAGATTACATGGATAAAAGGGAGAATGTGACAGTGACGGCGCAGTTTCCCGGATCGGAGGCGGGGATTTTGGCTGTACTTGAGCATAAAGCCTCTGTCGGCTGCGTTTCGCGTTTCTTAAGCGAGGATGAAAAGGCGCACGGAGCTGTGGAAAATATCGTGGCTTATGATCCTGTCGCGGTTTGTGTGGACGCTGACAACGATATCACAACGATAACGGCGGAGGAGCTTTCGCAAATTTATGCGGGGACAGTCACTAACTGGGCGCAGCTCGGCGGCAGGGACGTTCCGGTGGTCGTGATTGGAAGGGAGGCCGGTTCCGGAACGAGACAGGCGTTTGAAAAGTGGCTTGGCATGGAGGGTGAATGCGTATACACAAACGAATACAGCAGCGACGGGGCCGTAATGGCAAAGGTGTCTTCCATACACGGGGCGGTGGGGTACATTTCCGCAAGCCTGGCGGACGACAGCGTCAATGTGCTTGCGCTGGACGGAATTAAGCCTGTGGAGGAGAATGTGATCAATGGGCTTTATACCCTGAACAGGCCGTTTGTCATGGTGACGGCCGGGGAAATCGACGGACAGCCCGAGCCCGTCAGAGAATGGTTTGACTACGTGCTTGGGCGGCAGGGACAGAAGCTGGCCCATTCAATCGGCCTTGTGCCTGTGAAATGACGGGGTGGAATATGGCTAAAAAAATTTTTGGATTTTGCGCTTTTTTGTCTGTGGCGGCCGTGGCTGCCATAGCGTTTTATGTGGTTTTAAAGGGGCTTCCGGCGCTCATACAGCTCGGATTTAAGGAAATTTTATTTAACAGCCGGTGGGCTCCTGTGGCCGAAACGCCTGAATACGGGATTTTATATGTGATACTGGCTTCAGCGGCGGGTACGGGACTCGCTTTGGCGCTGGGACTGCCTGTCGGCATACTGACAGCGGTTTTTATTGCGGAGATCGCGGACAGAAAAACGGCGGCAGCGGCGAGGGCTGCGGTGGAGATTATGGCGGGAATCCCTTCGGTGATATACGGTCTGCTGGGGATATACCTTTTAAGTCCGGCGATGTATCGCCTTGAGCTTTTCATTTTTAAGGTCGCACCGCTTTACGGGAGGTGCAAATCTGCTGTCCGCATCCCTGGTCCTTGCGGTGATGATTCTGCCCACGGTGATAAACATAAGCGAAAACGCAATCAGGACCGTTCCGGACGAGATACGGGAAGCGTCTCTGGCGCTGGGGGCATCCCGCATCCAGACTGTTTTCTGCTGCGTGCTGCCTGCGGCGAAACAGGGGATTGCGCTTGGGGCGGCGCTTGGAGCGGGGCGTGCGATAGGCGAAGCGATGGCGGTCATGCTTGTCTCGGGAAACAGCGTCAGCCTGCCGGCGCCGTTTAATCCTGTGCGGTTCCTTTCCTCGGCAATCGCGGGAGAGATGGGATACGCCTCAGGAACACACAGGATGGTGCTGTTTACCGTGGGGCTTGTATTGTTTATTTTTATAATGGCATTAAATCTTGTCCTCACGGGACTGTTGAAAAAGGAGTCCGCTCATGACTGAAGAAAGTCTCTACAGCAGGAGGAAACGTCCGTTTGAGACCGCGGCGGCAGCGGCGGTATATTTGGCCTCGGCGCTTTCGGCCGTGATTTTTATCGGGATTACAGGGTATGTTTTTATTAAGGGGACGGGAGCAATCTCCTGGAAATTTCTCACGTCGGTGTCGGATCCTCTGAAAAGAACTGACGGAATTGCAGGAAATATCATAAACACGGTTTACATTGTCGGCCTGACCCTTGCGGCGGCGGTCCCTGCGGGGGTGGGCGCCGCCGTCTATCTCAACGAATACGCAGGATGCGGCAGGGCGGCGGCTCTTGTTAATTTTGCCGCTGAGACGCTTTCGGGGCTCCCTTCCGTTATATTCGGACTGTTCGGAATGGTGTTTTTCGGAGAGACTCTCGGACTTGGCTATTCGCTCCTATCGGGAGCCCTTACGCTGACGTTTATGGTGCTTCCCCTTATCATGAGCAATACCCGCGAGGCGCTCCGCTCCGTGCCCGAGGGCTACAGGTACGGGGCGCTTGGGCTTGGAGCTTCAAGATGGCGCATGATACGCACGCTCGTACTTCCCGCCGCCATGCCGGGAATACTGGGAGGAGTCGTACTGGCGGTGGGGCGTATTGTCGGGGAATCGGCGGCGCTTCTTTTTACGGCGGGGAGCAGCAGGTTTCTGCCTCGCCTCTCCGGAGACCTTATGGCCGATCTTGGCGAGCTTGGGAAAAAGGTTATGGGATCCGGCGGAACACTGGCCGTGGAGCTGTACCTTCAGATCCAGAACGGAAATTACAGGGCGGCGTTTGCTACGGCGTGTGTGCTTATGGCGGCGCTTATGTGTCTTAATCTGGTGTTCAGGGCATTTGGCAGGATGAAAAAAATGCTGACGGCCGGCTGATATGATCGGAAGGGGAGCCATGGCAGAATATAAGATGGCGGCTGAAAACCTGGAGCTTTATTACGGGAACCGCCATGTGCTGAACAATATAAGCGTCGGGATCAGGGAGAAGGCCGTGACTGCCCTGATCGGTCCGAGCGGCTGTGGAAAGTCCTCATTTTTAAGATGCCTAAACCGCATGAACGATATGGCGGAGGGTGTCAGTATACAGGGCAGAATACTGCTCGACGGTGAGGATATATACGACGCCAGAACGGATGTCACAAAGCTCCGCCGCAGGGTAGGAATGGTCTTTCAGCAGCCCGTCCCGTTTCCGATGAGCGTCTATGACAATGTCGCCTACGGTCCCAGGATCCACGGTATCAGAAACAGGCAGAGACTTGACAGGATCGTGGAGGAAGCGCTTACGGGCGCGGCAATATGGGATGAGGTCAAGGACAGGCTGGGAAAATCCGCACTGGGGCTGTCGGGCGGACAGAAGCAGCGCCTTTGCATCGCAAGGGCACTGGCAGTCGAGCCGGAGGTTATACTTATGGACGAACCGACTTCGGCGCTTGACCCGGCGGCTTCGTTTAAGGTTGAGGAGCTTGTGAGAAGCTTAAAACAAAGGTACACGGTCGTCATAGTTACCCACAATATGCGGCAGGCCGCCAGAATATCGGACTACGCCGTTTTTTTCCTGGCGGGGGAGGTGGTGGAGCAGGGGGTAACGGACAGCATTTTCACATATCCTGCGGACAGGCGGACGGGGGATTATATCAGGGGCCGGTACGGTTGAAGCTATGAATCCTGATATTTTTAGAAAATCACCGCTTGAAAAGTAAATGCCGCTTACGCGGCGCTTCCTTTTCTGCGCTTGCGGTAGAATGATTCATGGAATTTTTTTAAGAGAACAAATCGGATAATGAATAGTAAACCGGGAGAGAGGAAAGGATATGAGTTTTTTTGATTTACTGACGATGATCGGCGGACTTGCTCTGTTTCTGTACGGCATGAGCATGATGGGCGAGGGGCTGACAAAGGCGTCCGGCGGCAGGCTTGAGACTATTCTCGGGAAGCTGACAAGCAACCCCGTGAAGGCTGTGCTTGTGGGAGCGGGCGTGACGGCTATGGTCCAGTCGTCTTCCGCCACTACGGTGATGGTTGTAGGTTTTGTAAACTCCGGTATGATGAAGCTGAAACAGGCGGTCGGCATCATCATGGGGGCAAATATAGGAACTACCATCACGGCGTGGATACTCAGTACCGCCGGTATCGACAGCGACATTTTCCTGGTACAGCTTCTAAATCCCAATTCCTTCTGCCCGATCCTGGCCATTGCGGGAGCGATGATACTTCTTTTTTCACACAAGGAAAAACACCGCAATGTCGCAACGATCCTGCTTGGATTCGCAATCCTGATGTTTGGCATGGAAAGCATGAGCGGCGCGGTAAAGCCCCTTGCTGATACACCGGAATTTATCCGGATCCTTCCCACGTTTTCCAATCCGCTGCTTGGATTGCTGGTGGGTCTTGTGATGTGCGCGGTGCTCCAGTCATCGTCGGTGTCGGTCGGTATTCTCCAGTCCCTGAGTATGACAGGCGCTATCGGGTTTGACACCGTAGTCCCGATGATCCTTGGCCAGAACATTGGCGCATGCGTGCCTACGCTCATATCGAGCATAGGCGCAAGAAAGGACGCAAAGCGTGCGGCCCTTGTGCATCTTTATTTTAATGTAATAGGAACCGCGATAATAATGATAGCCTTTTACGGGATCCAGGCCGTATATCCTCTGTCCATAATGGAGCAGACTGCGTCACCCTTAGGTATCGCCGTTATCCATACGCTGTTTAAGATTGTGATAACAATATGTCTGTTGCCATGTACAAACGGGCTTTTAAAGCTTGCGAGACTTACCGTGCGCGACGGAGACGAGGAAAAGGAGGAGGACAGGGTGCTGAGTCTTCTGGATCCGCGTTTCCTGGAGACGCCGTCCTACGCTGTTGAGCAGAGCAGGGCTGTGGCCGTGGTGATGGCGGGGCTTGCCGAGGAGTCAATGAATCTGGCCATGAGCCTTTTGGACAACTATACCGATGAGACAGCCCAGCGCGTTAAATACCTGGAGGAGCAGGTGGACGTATTTGAGGATCAGCTTGGGACATATCTTGTAAAGCTGAGCTCGCGCCCGCTTTCCGGAAAGGACAGTCATACGCTCTCTACGCTTTTGCACTGCATAAGCGATATTGAGAGGATCTCGGACCATGCGCTTAACGTCATGGAGAGCCTTAAGGAGATGCACGAAAAGGAACTGGAATTTTCGGATAAGGCGCACAAGGAGCTGCAGGTATTCTGCAGGGCAATACACGATATCCTGAATATTACAATGATGAGCTTCAGGGAGGAAGACCTGGAACGCGCAAGGCAGGTTGAGCCGCTGGAAGAAGTCATAGACGGGCTGAATCTTGACATCAGGCAGCGCCACATCAAGAGGCTGCGCAAGGGAAAATGCACTATAGAGCTGGGCTTTGTGCTGACTGGACATAGAAAACGGCAAGATAAAAAAGGAATTTATCCCCTTTGCCAAAAGGCGAATGGTGGAGCTTAAAATCGACGTTACCGGCCTGACGGGCACGGCTCAGGCCGAGGCCGCCGTAAGGGCGGAGGACGCCGGACGTGAAAACCTTGTGAAGCTGGTGCTCACCGGCGAGACAACGCCGGACGCGGAGATAAGCCTCAC
>CANQSE010000156.1 GCA_947626405.1 uncultured Acetatifactor sp.
TGTTTTATCTTCCAGAATCAGTCTTGCCGCAAGAGTCTCCACGTTTTTCTGAATATACCGTTTCAGAGGTCTTGCCCCGTACACGGGATCGTAGGCTTCGCGCACAATCATATCCACAGCCTCGGGCTTTAACATAATGCGAAGCTCCCTGTCCTCCAGCCTGCGGTTTAAATCAGCAACCAGAAGCTCCACAATGGCTCCGATATTCTCCCTGGTGAGCGGTTTAAACAGGATGGTCTCGTCCAGACGATTTAAAAACTCCGGCCTGAACTGACTCCGCAGGTCCGCGTATACCATTTTCTCCGCATTGGGATCCACTGTGCCGTCGTCTCTTATGCCGTCCAGAAGGTACTGTGCGCCGATATTTGACGTCATAATAAGTATCGTGTTTTTAAAATCCACAGTCCTGCCCTGGGAATCAGTAATACGGCCGTCGTCGAGCACCTGCAGCAGCACGTTGAACACATCGGGATGCGCCTTCTCAATCTCATCAAAGAGCACTACGCTGTATGGCTTCCTGCGCACGGCCTCCGTGAGCTGGCCTCCTTCCTCGTATCCGACATATCCGGGAGGCGCTCCGATCAGCCTTGAGACAGAGTATTTTTCCATATATTCGCTCATGTCGATTCGGACCATATTGTTTTCGTCGTCAAACAATGCCGCTGCCAGAGACTTTGCAAGCTCCGTCTTGCCAACGCCTGTAGGCCCCAGAAAGAGAAACGATCCGATGGGCTTCGTGGGATCCTTGATGCCTGCCCGTGAGCGGATGATGGCCTCCGTGACTTTTGTCACTCCCTCCTCCTGTCCGATCACTCTCCTGTGGAGTTCCTGATCGAGGTGCAGAGTCTTGTTGCGCTCGCTCTCCGTCAGCTTGCTCACAGGTATTCCGGTCCACCGTGAAATTATTCTGGCAATCTCCTCGTCAGATACTTTTTCGTGGACAAGCTTCATATCCGCCTCGTTCGCCTTGTTTTCCTCCTGTTCAAGATTCTTCTTTAATGCGGGCAGCTTTCCGTAGCTCAACTCCGCGGCCCTCTCCAGATTTCCTTCGCGCTGGGCGATCTGGATCTCGCTGTTCACCGAGTCGATTTCCTCACGCAGCTTTGAGAGCTTATCAACTGACGCTTTTTCGTTTTCCCACTGAGCCTTTCTTCCGGCGAAATCCTCCTTAAGCTCAGCCAGCTCCCTGCGAAGCTCCTCAAGCCTTTCCTGGCTTAGGTGGTCATCCTCTTTTTTAAGCGCCGCCTCCTCGATCTCCATCTGCATAATCCGCCGCTGCAGCTCGTCAAGCTCCGTTGGCATACTGTCAAGCTCAGTCTTTATCAGGGCGCAGGCTTCGTCCACCAGGTCGATAGCCTTATCCGGCAGGAAGCGGTCCGAGATATACCGGTTTGACAGTACCGCAGCGCTGACCAGGGCATTGTCCATAATCTTTACCCCGTGATAAACCTCGTATCTCTCCTTAAGACCTCTCAGAATTGAGATTGTGTCCTCAACCGTGGGCTCCTCCACCATCACAGGCTGGAAACGGCGCTCAAGAGCCGCGTCCTTCTCGATATACTGCCTGTATTCGTCAAGAGTAGTGGCTCCGATACAGTGCAGCTCGCCTCTTGCCAGCATGGGCTTTAACATGTTTCCTGCGTCCAGCGCACCGTCAGTCTTCCCCGCGCCCACGATTGTGTGCAGCTCGTCGATAAAGAGTATGATCTGACCGTCGCTGTTTTTAACGTCGTCAAGTACCGCCTTAAGTCTCTCCTCAAATTCTCCTCTGTATTTTGCGCCTGCGACAAGCGCACCCATGTCAAGGGCAAATATTTTTTTGTCCTTAAGATTCTGTGGCACGTCTCCGCGTACGATTCTCTGAGCCAGCCCCTCCACCACGGCAGTCTTGCCGACGCCGGGCTCTCCTATGAGAACGGGATTGTTTTTTGTCTTGCGGGACAGAATCCTGATCACGTTGCGGATCTCGCCGTCTCTGCCGATCACAGGATCAAGCTTCTGATTCCTCGCTCTCTCCACGAGATCCTGTCCGTACTTTTCCAGAGTGTCATAGGTTGCCTCCGGATTGTCGCTCGTCACCCGCTGATTGCCGCGCACGGTGGACAGAGCCTTAAGGAAGCGTTCCCTTGTTATGCCGTATTCCTTAAAAATCTGAGCTATCTCGCGGTTGGGATTTTTTATCATGGCCAGAAAGAGATGCTCCACCGACACATATTCATCTCCAAGCTGTTTTGCCTCATCCTCCGCGTTTATCAGCACCTTGTTGAGATCCTGACCTACGTAAACCTGGCCTCCCTGAACCTTTGTGCGTTTTTCCAAAGCCTGCCTTGACCTGTTTAAGAAATGCTCCTTCTGGATTTCCATCCTCTCGATAAGCTTAAGGATCAGGCTGTCTTCGATGGTAAGCAGACTGTAGAGCAGATGCTCCTGTTCAATCTCCTGATTCCCGTATTCGTAAGCCAGCTTCTGGCAGCCTTCAACCGCCTCCATGGACTTTTGCGTAAATTTCTGAATGTTCATATAGCTCGCCTCCTCATTTCAGCCTCAGCCGGACAATTTGTTTGTCTGTTCTATAAACAATATAACACCGTGGCTGGAAAAAACAATTAATAAAGTATAAACTTTTTTCAAAATAAAAATTACCCGAAAAAAGCCCTTGTTTTACACATGACGAGACGAATACAGCATATACGCCGAAAACACGCCCTTCGTCCGTATCACGGCCTCACCGTCAGACGGCGTCGAAGCCGCCCTCAAGATCCTCAATGATATCGTCTATATGCTCGGTTCCGATTGACAGACGGATGGTGTTCCGGTATATTCCCTGCTCCTTAAGCTCGTCGTCGCTTAACTGGGCGTGGGTGGTAGACGCCGGATGAATCACAAGGGATTTTACGTCAGCCACGTTGGCAAGCAGTGAGAACAGCTCAAGATTGTCGATAAATCTCTTTGCCTCGGCCTCGCCGCCTTTTATCTCAAAGGTAAAGATGGAGCCGCCGCCGTTGGGGAAATACTTCTTGTAAAGCGCCTGTTGCACGGGATCCGAAGACACCGACGGATGATGCACCCTCTCAACCTTCGGGTGTCCGTTCAGGTATTCCACCACCTTCAGGGCGTTCTGTACATGGCGCTCCACACGAAGCGACAAAGTCTCAAGACCCTGCAGGAAGAAAAACGCATGGAACGGAGAAATACATGCTCCCATGTCGCGCAGCAAAATGGCGCGTATCGCAGTGACAAATACCGCTCCGGGAGCCGCTTCGGAGAAGTTTACGCCGTGATAGCTTTCGTTTGGTGTGGTAAGGTGCGGGAATTTTCCCGAAGCCTTCCAGTCAAATTTTCCGTTTTCCACTATCACGCCGCCGATGGTTGTGCCGTGACCGCCGATATACTTTGTAGCCGAATGTACGACGATATCTGCGCCGTACTCGAACGGGCGCACCAGATACGGCGTTGCAAACGTGTTGTCTATCACAAGAGGGATCTTGTGCGAGTGAGCAATCTGAGCCATCTTCTCAATATCCACCACATCGGAATTGGGATTGCCGAGAGTCTCAATCATAATTGCTTTTGTGTTGTCCTTTACGGCAGCTTCCACCGCGTCAAAATCGGCCGGATCCACAAAGGTTGTCAGGATTCCGTAATCCTTAAGCGTATTGGCGAGCAGATTGTAGGTGCCGCCGTACATATTATTTGCCGCGACAATGTGATCCCCCGCCTTGGCAAGGTTCTGAACCGTGTATGTAATGGCCGCCATGCCGCTGGCAACCGCCAGCGCAGCGGTCCCTCCCTCCAGAGCCGCGATCCTTTTCTCAAAAACATCCTCCGTGGGATTTGTCAGCCTTCCGTAAATATTTCCGCTGTCCTCCAGCCCGAAACGCGCCGCCGCATGGTCGCAATTGCGGAAAACATAAGACGATGTCTGGTAAATCGGCACCGCCCTTGCATCCGTCACGGGATCGGGCTGTTCCTGTCCCACATGAAGCTGCAGCGTCTCAAATTTCAGGTTTCTCTCGCCATAACTTTTTTTGCTCATTCTCTTTCTCCAATCTGCCGTTTTACGGCCTGCACGAATGTACCTTTATACGGTATACAAAAATTTCACCCCATATTATATCACCGCTTTTTTCATATGACAACAACAGTTCTCAGCGCATAACTTCCTGGCACAACAGTTCTCAGCGCATAACTTCCTGGCACAACAGTTCTCAGCGCGTAACTCCCTGGCACAACAGTTCTCAGCGCGTAACTCCCTGGCTCTGGCGATCCTTTGCAAGCATTATCTCAGCGCCCGTTGTGACCTGTTCAGGCGCGGTGACGTATACGCAGCCCGTGTAGGAAAGGCTTTCAACTCTCACCGTAACTGCAGGAGATATACCCTCGGCGACAAGCCCCTGCGTGTCAAATTCCAGGAGCAGCTTTCCCTTTCCCATAATCTCATTTTGGACAACCCTGGGTCTGAAGTACCTTCCCATGAGATCGTCTCCGACGTTCCCCACCTGGATATAAAGCTCCACGCCGAAATCGGTCCTGAAAAGAAACGCATTTCCCATGGGAAAAAGCTTTATAATCTTTCCGGCAGCCGGAGAATAGAGCCTGTCCTCGTCCGGCTGAATTACAACCATTGGATGATCTCCGTCTCTGCGCGAGGTGATCCATCCCGACGCCGGACTTCCCACAGACCATTCCTGCATCTTAGGCTCCTGCTGGCTCTTTCCCCGCACTCCGCGGCGCAGCGGACGAATTGCTCCTCCCGTTCCCCTGATCACACGATCCGAAATCCAGCCAGCAGTACCTGTATACGTCCTTCTGAAGGGCTGCGTTTCCCTTGTCTCCCCCGCCTCCGCGGCTGTAAACGGTGTTTCCGCAGGAATATCCTGCAGCGCTCCCTGTGCGCTCTCAACTCTCTCAACGCTCTCAACTCTCACGATGTGGCGCGCCTCTGCCTGCTGCACTCTGCGTCCGGCGTAATTTCCGCTGACTGCGCCGTCTCCCACGGCAAGCGCGGCTTCCTCACCGTATTCTTCCGCCCTGACCGACAGCCTTCCCATGCAGAATCCCGCCAGAGCGGACGCGGCAGCCACGGCGGAGAGCCATAATACATTGAATACCATACGGACATAACCTCCTTTTTATCCGATTTTTCCCTGAAAAACGGAAAATATTCAATCCCTTTCTTAAGACTCAGTTCAACACCCTGAAACCGGAGCATCATTTTGTAAATAAGCTATAAATTCGTTCGATTTCACTTGTTTTTTTCACAAAAATCGATTAACATAAGACATAGAAAGGAGCTGATCTCATGCAAGTTACCGCTACTGAATTCAAGCTGAACCTTGGCAAGTATCTGGAGCTCGTCCTGACAGAAGACATCTGGGTCACCAAAAACGGAAAAACCGTAGCCAAGCTGATCAATCCG
>CANQSE010000157.1 GCA_947626405.1 uncultured Acetatifactor sp.
TGCCAGGGTACAGGCTATCGTTACCGCTGCCAAGGCTCCGGCCATCTCCAAAATCGAAGGCCCCGACCATCTGGTAATGACCTCTCAATTTACGGGTAAACACTCATTTATTTCATTCGCCAGACCTCCAGCGGACAAAGCCCTGACTGACGTTTCGGCGCTGTTCCATATGACGGAAGCAACGGGCGCGGAAATTGTCCCAGGATACGACGACGAAACAGACCTTGCATCAGGGCTTCAGCTCTCGGACGATACCGCTGTTTCACTGGTGGAGAGTACGCAACCTGTGCAGACGACGGTGAATGAAATCAAGCTTCGCTATAACCAGTATCCGTCACTGGTGCGCGAGAACATCAGAGTAAACATTCAGGAGTAACGCCATGCCCTTCGTGTACATGCCTCCTACCGGCCAGCTTTCGGGGCAGGACTTCGAGAATCAAACCCTTGACTTCCTGAACCAGTTACAAGCCCAGCTTGACCAGTTGACCAACACCACCAGCAACCAGAGCGCGACATTGCAGCTCCGGATGAACGAGCTTCAGGCAACGTTATCCTTGCAGGAACAGCAGATTGACGAGCTCAGGCAACGGATAGCGGCAATCGGGGGCTAGGTCATGGCCGGCGGGACAAATTTTCGATCCGTCAGTAACATACGGGAGCTTCCGGACATTCGGCGCGGGCAACTGTATCCGAAAACGATATTGTCCCAATACGACCATTCCAGGCGCATGCTCGCCCTGCTGTCCGGATTCGAAAGCCAAGTAGATCCATATTACGACATTCAAGCCTTTTATGATAACGCCTTCAACCCCAAGACCGCCATCGGGTGGGGGCTGGACGTATGGGGGCGGATTGTCGGCATCGGCAGGGTACTGGAGCTTGAGGGTGAACCTGAACCTTTCGGCTTTCTCGGTTCCGGCCTGTTCCCATTTTCCCAGCGGCCATTCTACAGCCCGACAGCGACGACCTCCTACAGCCTTTCCGATGAAGCCTTCCGGCTCCTCATATTCATGAAAGCGGGGATAAACATCACGGATGGAACCCTGCCCAGCCTGAATCGCATTCTGAACCAGTTCTTCGGGAGCCGAGGGCGGACGATGGTTCTGCATGTAGGCACCATGCACATTCGCTTTCTTTTCCGCTTCCTGCTTACAGAATACGAGCGGGCAATGTTCTCGCAATCCTCAGTCCTGCCTGCTCCGGCAGGCGTCGGCTTTGACTTTTACGAGGTTCCGGAAGAAACCTTCGGGTTCTTCGGATCCGAACTCCAGAACTTCAATAACGGCAATTTCTCCATAGGAGATCCGAACTATGCCTATTCCCTCAGTTCCTGACTTCCTGAAAAACGTCATCTGCCATAGCGGCAATACCTTTCCCATTCCCGAAAATACTGAATCTGGAACGGGTGACCTCTCCTATGCCCAGGGATGGCCGGCGCTGACTTCCCTTCCCATTTCGGCAGGGGGCATTGCTCCAAGACGTGAGTATTTCAACGCGGTATACCAGCTCCTTTCAAAGCATATATTCTTTATGCAGTCAGGCGGCGTTTATCCGTGGAGTCCAGGTCTGAATTATCTCGTTAATTGTCATGTGCAGGGCTCGGACGGGAAGGAGTATATAGCCCTCCGGCCCTCCGGCCCCGATACTCCAGGTGAAACGGGCTTTGTCGGGCCTGTGGATCCGGTAACCGATACCACACGAGTTTGGAGTACGTCGGCATCGTCAGGGGGCGGCGGTGCTGTCCTGCTTGGTACCGTGACCGCCTTTTCGGGCAATTTCGGAGGCCCCGGAAACCGCTATCCCATTCCGCTTTTGGAAACACAGCCCAATCAAGATTGGGTGCTGTGCGACGGCGTGCAGACCAACGGCCTGACTGTTCCAGACCTCAGAGGGCGCATGATTTTGGGAACGTCTTCGCAGTATCCGCGCGGAAGCGTGGGGGGTGCGTATAACCATACCCACACCTTATCGGGGACTGTCGGGGATACCACCCTTACCGTTGACCAGCTGCCCAGGCACACGCACGACAAATGCGGGGTATGGGTGAACGGTTCCTCCGGCCCTTCCCTGCTGCCCAACGAAGCGAAGGATATTGATAACGACACTTTCTATACAGGCTCGAACGCCACACATACGCACGAGCTTTCAGATGGCGAAATGGGGCAGGCGTCAAGCCTCCCGCCGTACTATAGCCTCGCCTACATCATGAAGATTGCGTAAACCCCTCTTGAGGCCTCCATGCCGAAAGGCTGGAGGCCGTTTTTTTTTGGGGGGTGTGACCAGCTCGCCGAGCACACGCACACCTACAGTAAGGGCGGATTGGGGGCTTATGGAGGAGGCTCGTTTCCTAATGTTATGCATTACCCTTCAGCACAGCCTACAGAACCTACAGGCTCGAACGCCTACACGGCATCACGTGAGCCCTCCAGTGCCGGCTACGGCATTTGGGGCGGGCAGACGCCACCCCTTACCGTTGACCAGCTGCCCAGGATAACGACACTTTCTATACAGGCTCGAACGCCGTATGTTGACGTCCTGCCTGCCCGTGTCTATCCTGACTAATAACCCCTTACCGTTGACCAGCTCGCCGAGCACACGCATGCGGATATGGGGTATAACTATACGTGCGCTTATGGTTCGCACTGTGAGGATTTTCTCCAGCCGAACAAGCACCAGAACGGCGGATATAAATACATGACAGGCTCGAACGCCTCCGGCCCTTACCGTTGACCAGCTCGCCGAGCACACGCACACTTACACGGCATCACGGCAGGGCGCGATGTCCGGAACGGGCAGTTGGGGCGGGCAGACGCCGAATCTCATAACCGGCGCGACAGGCTCGAACGCCGCTCCTGAAGAAGGGGTAACCTATGAAGATTATTGTCGTTCCATCTGACCACTTGATCAATATCGACCGGCGGGCATATGTGGACTTCCCGGGCTTTACATTCGATCTCTCAATCCATGCCATTCACTGGAACGAAACGGCGGGGCATGTGGAGTTTGAGGAGAAAGGCAAGCCGAATCTGAAAATTTCGGGGCAGAAGGACTTTGAGAAGTGGATTGCCCCGTACGTCCAGGCATGGCAGGCTGCCGACAGGCTGGAGAAGGAACTCCGGGAGGAAGAGGAGAAAATCTACAATTCTCCCGAAAACGTAGCTGCCAGGGAGCTTGCCAAAAAGAAGAAAGAGCGCGCAGAGAAGGTGGATGCTATCACGGTCACTGTCGGCGACCTCGTGTTCAATGGTGACGAGGAGTCCCAGTCCAGGATGGTACGTACTATCCATGCTTCAGAGTATAACGGGAAGACCGAATTCGAATGGGTGATGGCGGACGACAGTGTACGGACTGTGACGCTTGACCAGCTTAAGGAGGCTTTCGGAAAAGCGGTTCTGTATCAGAACGGTATGTGGCCGTATATTCACGCGTAAGACGAAAAGAAGGGGAGGCATTGCGCCTCCCCATGCCTTACCTGCCCTTGCGTTTTTCGGATTTTCTCAAACTTATACGTACCCAGCGGAAGAACTCGTTGATATTCTCCTGTGGACATTTATCTCCCCAGAACTTGCGAAGCAGGTAAGCCTTTCGTGTCAGGATTTGGATTTCGTCCTCCGGAAGCTCCTGCTCAAAGACCTTCCTCTGTTCGCCGTTTTCGTCGCGGATAAGGCCTAAAATCTTGACCTTCAATCCGTAGGCTGTCGGCCTCTCTTGCAGTATCCTCATGAATTCCGCCACAGAACACTGCTGTCGTGTGTGATATGGTGAGGTAACGAAAAATACGTACTCAGCCCGCCCTTCCGTATCGGGCCCCAGCATTTCGATCATTTTGTCCAGAAAGCCCTGCCTATCTTTTTCGGTGCGAACATTCCGGGCAAGCTGGATAAGCTCTTTCATGTGCCAGTCGAAAATCGTCCGTGAGTAAAAGAACTCAAGGTCGTAGCGGTACTCCCTGAATCCGAAGACCGCCGCAGGGGCTATGTAGGGGTGAAAATGTTCGCCTTGCAGCTCCTGAATGAAGCCCTCAAGGGAGTATTCCTTGCGTGAGAACCAATACGGGAAGCGAAACAAGTATTTGATTTTCATTTTTTCACCTCCCCGCAGCTGTCCCGAAAATATCATCACGGCCAGAATGACCACAGGAACCCACAACCACACAAGGCCCGTGTTCATGCCTCGCTGTCCTCAACCATTTGACGCAGGCGCTGGATGGCAGGCAGGAATACTTCGTCATTCGTTTCGTCCATCAGGCGCATCAGGATAAGCTTCGCGGTGGCTATCTCTGATACTCTTTCTGCCTTATCGTAGTTCATCTTGATACCTCGGCAGTGATAGGCGAAATCCTGCACAGAGTACACGCTTCGGCAGCGCAGTCGGGCATAATCGTAATCTCCGCTGGTGATGGCCTCAAAAATGGATAGTGTGGTTTCGTGACTCATATATCGACCTCCTCATCGTAAGTATGTGTAGACCGGATTTTTGCCCAGCACTTGGCGCATCGGTAATTCGTGGTGGGCAATCCGCAGTCGTGGCAGCGCCGCATGTTATAAATTTTCACTGAACGCTTTTCCTCCAGGGCGAGTGCCTTCAGCTTGTCGCTGTTGGCCCTGATGCATGTCTTGTCCCGGCATGTTACCTGTCGGACGGTGCGGGGTGTGAACTCTTTCCCGCAATACGGGCAGATTTTTTTCTCCATATTAGCGGCTTCGCGGCATGCCTGACAGAAGCATGTGTGCCCGCGGCCTTCGAACAGCTGCCCGCATTTTTGGCATTTTTTGATGGCCACCTTTGCCCTCCTAATATCCAGCTTCCTGCATTCTCCGCCGTAGTGTCGTTCTCGACATGCCGGCCATTTCGGCAGCTTGGGACAGAGTAAGACGGCGGTTCTGCAAGTTCTGTGCCACATCATGGAAGTTGTCCGGCAGGGGAATCTTTGCCCTCCCGAACCGTACTCCGCGCGCCTTGGCTGCCGCTATGCCCTCTGCCTGCCGCTGCCGTATAGCCTCCCGTTCGCTTTGGGCAACGAAGGAAAGTACTTGCAGGACGAGATCCGCGATAAACGTTCCCAGGAGGTTCTTATCCCGTCTGGTGTCCAGCAGGGGCATATCCAGGACGACAATATCAACGTCTTTCTTACGAGTCAGGATTCGCCATTGCTCCTGTATTTCCTCGTAATTCCGTCCGAACCGGTCGATACTCTTTACGAAAACAATATCACCCTTCCGCAGCCTCCGGCACATAGCTTCGTAAGCCGGCCGGTGAAAGTCCTTCCCTGACTGTTTGTCAGTGAAGATATTCTTCGTCGGAATGCCCAGCGCTTCAATCTCCACACGTTGCCGCGCATCATTCTGGTCTGTGTGCGAAACCCGTATATATCCATACTCAGGCATGGTGAAGATCTCCGTATATCCCGTGCCAGT
>CANQSE010000158.1 GCA_947626405.1 uncultured Acetatifactor sp.
GTATCCGACCTCAATCGGAGAGTTGTTTGCCGTGGCGGACGCGGGAAAACTCATGCCGCCTAAATCAACATGGTTTGAGCCAAAGCTGCGCAGCGGATTTTTCCTGCACGATCTTGAGATACGCTGACGGTTGAGTTTGACTGAAACGGGGGAAAAGAGATGACTGGCAGATTATATAAATTGATGAACTGGCCAAGGATCGAGGACATCATCTATTCGGAATGTGACAATCCTCACGAGATCCTGGGCCCCCATAAGGCGGGGAGACAGACGCTTGTACAGGCGTTTTTTCCGGAGGCGGTGAATGTATGTATAATTCCTGAAGCGCCGGGAAAGCCGGTAAAGATGGAAATGGCCGACGAGGAAGGGTTTTTTGCCGCTTTTCTGCCGGATGCGTCCTATGCGGACTATCACTACAGCGTGGAAAGAAAAGACGGGAGCAAAGTAATATACGGCGAGCCGTACCGTTTTAAGCCTTTAATCACACAGTCTGATACGGATAAATTTAAGAACGGCATACATTATACAATCTATGAAAAGCTTGGAGCCCATCCCATGGAAATTGACGGCACAAGGGGAACATATTTTGCCGTGTGGGCGCCGGGAGTGCTTCGGGCGAGCGTGGTGGGAGATTTTAACGGCTGGGACGGACGCATACATCAGATGCGGCGCCTGTGGGATTCAGGAATATTTGAGATTTTTATCCCGTATGCCAAAGAAGGGGAAAACTACAAGTATGAGTTCAAATTAAGGAACGGACTTACATATTTAAAGGCGGATCCTTACTGCAGCAGGGCGCAGCTTTGTCCTGAGACGGCCTCGGTGATCGCGGATCTGAGCGGCTTTTGCTGGGAGGATGAAGAATTTCTGGAAAAAAGGGCGGACTATCAGACGGGAAACGTGCCCGTGAGCATATATGAGCTCTACCTTGGCTCCTTCAAAAAGCCCAAAGACGGGGAGAGGTACGCAAACTACAGGGATATTGCGGATTCGCTGATTCCCTATGTAAGTGAGATGGGCTATACCCATGTGGAGCTCATGCCGGTTATGGAGCATCCGCGTGATGAGTCGCGCGGATATCAGGTTATAGGTTATTACGCCCCTACCGCACGATACGGATCGCCGGAGGATTTCATGTATTTTGTCAACGAACTTCACAAGGCGGGAATCGGAGTGATACTTGACTGGGTGCCCGTCCATTTCCCGAAGGATGATTACGGCCTTTCCGGTTTCGACGGGACCTGTCTTTACGGTCACCTCGACCCCAGACAGGGCCTGCTGCCTTATTGGGGGACGCTTGCGTACCGTTACGGCAGTCCGCAGGTTTCAAATTATCTTATTGCAAACGCCCTTTACTGGGTGGAAAAATATCATGCGGACGGGATTCGTATAAACGCTGTTGCAAACATGCTGTATCTTGATTACGGAAAAAGCGAAGGAGGATGGATCCCGAATATCTACGGGGGAAGGGAGAATCTTGAAGCGATTGAATTTCTCAAGCATTTAAATTCAATGCTGAAAAAGAGAAATCACGGCGTCTTGAGCATCGCTGAGGAGAGCACCGCTTTCCCGCTTGTGACAGGCGGATTGAACGAGGGCGGTCTTGGCTTTGACTTAAAGTGGAACAACGGATTTGTAAACGATTATCTGCGTTACATACAATATGATCCGTATTTCAGGAGCAGCCATCACGCGGAGCTGACCTTCAGCACGATATATGCCTACAGCGAAAAGTTTATACTGTCATTTTCACACGATGAAATTGCTGACGGGAGGTCGTCAATGCTGGGGAAGATGCCGGGTGACACGGACGGGAGGTTTGCAAACCTGAGACTTACGTATTCATATATGATGACTCATCCCGGCAAGAAGCTTCTCTTTATGGGTCAGGATCTTGGAGAGCCCGATGAATGGAACGAAAAGCGCACAGTGGAGTGGGAGCTTGCCTCAGAGCCCCGACACGCCGGAATCAGGGAGCTTGTAAAGGATCTTAACGGAATTTACCGCACCTGTCCCGAGCTGTATGAGCTTGACGACATTGCCGAGGGCTTCGAGTGGATCAACAATATATCTGCAAACGAAGGTTATCTGACGTTTGCTCGACACGGAAAGGAGGCTGACAGCATACTTCTGGTGGCGGCAAACTTTTCAGGCGTGCCGTTAAAGATTACGACAGGAGTGCCGGCATATGGCAAATACAAGGAGATATTCAACAGCGATAATGAAAAATACGGCGGTCGGGGACAGATCAACGTGCGGATCAAAAAGGCCGTGAAAACGGAGTGCGACGACAGACAATGGTCGGTTAAGGTAAGTCTTGCCCCGCTCTCATTGAGTATTCTTAGATTTGTTCCCTATACGGAGGATGAACTGAAATGCATGGAGGAGCAGACTAAAAAGCGCACCGCTAAAAGGGTGTCTTCTTGACAATCAGCAGGTTGATGCGGTGAAGCTGTATGATTTTTAAAATCAATGATTGCGCAATCCTGATATACGTGATATTATAATTTATATCTATATACTTTATATTATATTTCAAAGGAGGTAGTATTAAATGGTGGAGTTTTGGGAAGATTTTATTGACGGAATCCCCGATGGAGTGTGGTCGGTGATAAAAGCCGTCGCGATTCTGGCTGCTGCGTTTATTGTGGCGCTAATCGTTAAAAAGCTGGTGATGAAGCTCCTCAACAAGGGCAGGATCAGCGCCGCTTTAGACAGGGCTGACACAGCCGGACCCGACAGCAAGCCGGGCACCACAAAGGAATTTATAGGCAGACTTGTGTATCTGCTTGTGTTCCTGCTTTTTGTACCCGGTATTTTTGACACGCTTGGTCTTGCAAGCGTTACTACTCCAATCACGGGGCTCTTAAACACGGTGTGGGGTTATGTTCCCAATGTTGTCGCCGCTGTGATCGTGGTGTTCGTTGGATTTTTCATTGCAAAGCTCGTCCGTCAGCTCCTTGTTCCGGTGTTTGACAAGCTCAGTATAAACAAGCTTCAGGAGAAAGCGGGAATCGAGGTGTCCGGCGTTGATAAGCTTTCAAACACGCTGGCATACATCGTTTATGTGCTGATCCTCATCCCTACAATCGTCGTTGCGCTCGATGTGCTTGATATCAGCGTGATCTCAGTGCCCGCTGTAAATATGCTTAATTCTATTTTTGAGTTCATTCCCAATATCTTTGTGGCTCTGATTATCATTATCATCGGCTGCATGATTAGCAAGTTTATCGGTCAGATTGTGACCCGTATGATCGCTTCCGCCGGACTGGACGCCAAATTAAGCTCCCTTATGGGAAACAAGGTAAAATTTGTGCTCTCTAAATTTGTGGGCGTTGTTGTAAACACTGTTGTTGTGATCTTCTTTGTGGTTGAGGGCGTGGACGTTCTCAAACTGCAGGTGCTTTCAAACATCGGTGACACCGTGATCGGTTATATGCCCGCGGTGCTCGGAGCGGTTATAATATTTACGGTTGCTTACCTTGCGGGTACGGCCGCGGAGAAGGCTCTGCGCAAAAACGGCATGAATCTGCCGGCGGTTGTTGCAAAGACGGCAATACTTGTCGTTGCGGCATTTATGGTTCTTAGCCAGCTCGGTATTGCTCAGGATATTGTCAATTCCACCTTCAAGCTGCTCGTTGCGGCTCTGGCCGTTGCATTTGCCATCGCCTTCGGTGTGGGCGGCAAGGATTTTGCATCTCGCGTGCTGAAAAAGATGGAAGACAATATGGATAAAAAAGAAGATAAGTAACGGATTATAGTTCCCAGTGCGATATAGACAATATCACGCGCAGGGTATTCTCGAACCGCCGGTACTCAGGAACCGTATTTTGGTGCCTTATGTACCGCTGCGAGTGAGAGATAGCGAAAGCGTGCCATGCGGTGATATTTGTCTATATTGCACGCAGAAACGGAAAATTTTTAAAATACAGGTTGAAAAAAATTCAAAGAACCTATATAATACATTAAGGTGCTGAAATAGCTCAGTTGGTAGAGCACTTCACTCGTAATGAAGGGGTCGTGGGTTCAAGTCCCATTTTCAGCTTATGTAGGGCTCAAAAGCGGATGCTTTTGGGCCTTTTCTCACATTTTAAACCTGATTTTGATTCGATGCTCTATTAACTGTATCGATTTGTAAAACAAAAGAGCGATCACACATAGAACAATTATGCCCGTGATTACCATGTCGAGACGGAAGACCTGGGAGCCATAAATGATAAGATATCCGAGTCCCCTTCTTGCTGCCAGAAATTCTCCGATTATTACGCCCACAAGCGCAAGGCCGATATTAACCTTGGCGGTGCTGAGCAGAATGGGAACTGATCCGGGCAGCACCACCTTCAGAAAAGCGTCCTTCCTCGTGCCGCCCAGGGTGTAAATGAGGGTTATCTTTTCCTCGTCAACCTGCCTGAAGCCCGTGTATAAGCTTATGACGGAACCGAATACCGCGACGGATATTCCCGCTGTGATGATTGTCACTGCCCCGGTGCCAAGCCATACTATAAAAAGCGGCGCCAGAGCGGATTTCGGAAGACTGTTTAACACTACAAGGTAGGGCTCGAGCACTTCGGAAAGCTTTTTGGAGTGCCAAAGGAGCGTGGCGGCTGTCAGACTTAAAAGCAGCACCAGAAAAAAGCTTGCAATGGTTTCGTAGAGCGTTACGCCAATATGTGAGAGCATTGAATTTGTCCTTACCTGGTCAATGAAACAGAGCACAACGCGGCTTGGACTGGAAAAGAAAAAACTGTCTATTCTTCCGGTGTCGGCGCACAGCTCCCATACGCCGAGAAAAGACAGAAACAATACGATCCGCCATAACGTGATCTGATGGTGATGGCGTCTGTGGCGCCTCATAAATTCTTCCTGATTTGTCAGTGCTTTTGACGGTTTAGTTTTCATGTGTCAGATCCTCCCAAAGTCTGTTGAAGTAGTCCTGAAATTCCGGCGCGTTTCTTGCGGCAAGCAGAGAGTCGTCGCCAAGAGTCAGCTTTACGGGCATCTCCCTTTTGACTCTGGCAGGACGGCCGGAGAGTATGACGATTCTGTCCGCAAGGCTGATGGCTTCAGACAAATCGTGCGTTATGATAACCATGGTCTTTCCTGCCTCACGTATCAGACGGCATATGTCGGCCGAGACCATCAGACGCGTCTGATAATCCAGCGCGCTGAAGGGTTCATCCAAAAGCAGAAGCTGCGGCTCCAGCGCCAGGGTGCGGATCAGGGCGGCCCGTTGTTTCATGCCGCCGGAGAGCT